>JACZTG010000004.1 GCA_022573815.1 Candidatus Neomarinimicrobiota bacterium | reverse complement strand
ATGAGTGCCGAGGGCGGGAATCGAACCCGCACGCTCTTGCGAGCGGGGGATTTTGAATCCCCTGCGTCTACCTATTTCACCACCTCGGCGTCGGATATGAATTTAGAAGTTTGTGGTATAATGTCAACAATATTAGATGTAAAGAGCCATCAATATTTTCAAAGGAGGACATTATGAACTTTAGATCACTTCCTGATATGCTAAAAACCAACGCTAATCGGTATAAAGAGAAAGCGGCAATGTCTCTTAAAGTCGATGGAGAGTGGAAAGATATATCCTATGGCGAGCTTGGAGATAAAGTCCGACTGGTGGCTCAAGGATTGGCTTCTTTAGGAATTTCGAAAGGAGATAAGGTCGCATTACTGTCTGAAAACAGGCCTGAATGGGGGATGAGCGATTTCGGTATTCAGGCAACGGGCGCTTTGGTAGTTCCTATATATCCGACGCTTATTTCAAAACAAATCGAATATATTCTACAGAATTCCGGCGCCAAAATCAGTATAGTTTCCAATGCTGAGCAAGCTGATAAGATTACGCCGTTATTTCAAAGTCTTCCGGAATTAGAGTTGATTGTTGTGATTGATGATGATGATAAATCGTCTAATGATAAAATCATATCATTCAGCGAGCTCCTCGAAAAAGGCAAAAGATATGGCGAAAGTAACGAAAACTGGTACCAGGAGAATTTAGATAACATAGACATTAACGACGTGATGACTATTATTTATACTTCGGGTACAACAGGCGAACCAAAAGGTGTTCTGCTTACGCATAAAAATCTGCTCTCAAATATAGAAGGTGTAACGGAAATTATTCCATTAAGTGAAAATGATAAATTTTTATCCTTTCTCCCTTTAAGCCATGTGTTCGAGCGAATGGGTGGTAATTTTCTTCCTTATGCGATAGGAGCGACTGTAGCGTTCGCGGAAAGCATAGAAAAAGTTGCCGATAATATGGGGGAAGTACATCCTACGGTTATGACCAGCGTTCCCCGGTTATACGAAAAAATGCATACAAAGATTAATGTCGCGGTTGAAGCGGGTTCGCCGGTAAAGAGAAAATTATTCAGATGGGCTTTTAAAGTCGGTGACGAGTTTCAGAAAGCTTCGAAAAGTGGGAATGTAGGAGCTGGCTTAAAATTCAAACACGGTCTTGCTGCAAAACTGGTTTTCAGCAAAATTGAAACGCGGTTGGGAGGTAAGTTACGATTTTTCATTTCCGGCGGCGCTCCATTATCAAAGGAGATTGGCGAATTTTTCTCGTACGCGGGTATTACTATTATAGAGGGTTATGGGCTTACTGAAACATCTCCCGTAATATGCGCCGGCAGACTGGACAGCATTGTTTTCGGGACCGTTGGACCGCCTCTGAATAATGTTGAACTCAAGATTGCTGAAGATGGTGAAATCCTTAGCCGCGGACCTCATATAATGGCAGGGTATTACAACAATGAAGAAGCAACAAAAGAAGTCATTGATGATGACGGCTGGTTTCATACCGGCGATATTGGGGAATTGGATGATGCCGGCAGATTAAAAATCACGGATAGAAAGAAGAATATACTTGTCACTGCCGGCGGTAAAAATATTGCTCCCGCTCCAATTGAAAGCCTGTTGATTATGAGTCCACTTATAGAACAGGTATTGCTGATCGGTGACAGGCGAAAATTCATCAGCGCACTTATTGCTCCCGACTTTCAAAATCTTCCTACCGCAGTTGGAGATGAAAACTCATCGCCGGAGGAACTGGTTAAAAATCCTGCTGTACTTAAAATTATGGAAGAAGAAATCGATAGACTTTTGGTTGATCTCCCCAGTTATGAAAAAGTTAAACAATTTATTTTATTGCCTCGCTTGCTTACGATTGAAAACGGAGAAATTACTCCGAGTTTAAAAATAAAGCGTAAGATTGTTATAGAAAAATTTGCCGGTCAAATAGACGCTATGTATGAGGATTAGATTATAGATACCCGCACGGGCAACCCTTAAAATCAGGGAATAATTGGGACAGACGTATAAGGAAGCGGGAGTCGATATTTCCGCCGGCGAGACTGCTGTTAAAGAAATAGGTAATTTAGCTCGTTCCACATTCACCTCGAATGTACTTTCAAATGTGGGAAGTTTCGGAGCTCAGTTCCTCTTTCCCGTTGAAGAATACCAGAAACCGGTTCTTATCTCATCCACCGATGGAGTCGGTACCAAAACTCTTGTTGCGGCTGAAGCGGGCAAATTCGACACTATTGGTGAGGATTTGGTAAATCATTGCATCAATGATATCCTCTCAACAGGAGCAAAGCCGCTTTTTTTTCTCGATTACGTGGGAGTTGGAAATCTTGTCGCATCAACTATGAAAGATATTGTCAGCGGTATGGCTAAGGCATGCAGAGAATCAGGATGTAGTCTCATAGGCGGTGAGATGGCTGAAATGCCGGAGATTTACGGAGAAAACCGTTATGACCTTGTGGGTACGATTGTCGGAGTAGTTGAGAGAGATAAACTTATAGATGGATCGAAAATAGAAAAAAACGATCTGATTATCGCTCTTCGTTCAAGCGGATTACACACAAACGGATATACCCTCGCGCGAAAGGTTCTTTTGAATGAGATGACTTTAGACACATATCACGATGAGCTGGGCACTTCAATCGGAGAGGAACTTCTTAATGTTCACCGCAGCTATTTGACTCCTCTGAGACGTTTATTGGAGATGAATTATGTTACAGGTCTTGCCCACATAACAGGCGGGGGAATAGAAAGTAACAGTTCAAGAGTATTACCTGATGGTCTTTCCTTGAAAATAGATTGGAACTCCTGGACGCCGAATGCCGTTTTTAATCTAATACAACGCATCGGCAATGTACCCTTAGCCGATATGAGACATACATTTAATATGGGAATTGGTTTCACGATAATATGCCGTAAAGATAATTCGGATAATGTCCTGAATATATTAGAGGAGATGAATGAAACCCCTGTTATTATTGGAGAGATAGTGTGAAAAATAGAAATAGATATCGGAGAAACAAGATTATATTAAAATTATTATTCGCAGTGACCATTATATTCGTATCATACGAATCTCTTTATTCTCAGGTAAGCAGGATTGTTTCAACTAAAAACAGTTTCAGATATAATCGGGTAGAAGGCTGGCATATTGGATCAAAATATAATCTGTTTAATCTTAAAGATGGGAAGATAAGGACAGAATTATCAACCGGATATGGTTTTACAAGTGACATTGGGACTTACAGCATCGGAATGAAATATCAAGTACCGAGTTCCATTGGTGTGGAAGGAGGCGTCTTTTATTTTCGCGATGTAGGAACCAATGATCTCAATATAATTGGAAGAACGGAAAATTCGTTGGCGGCGCTCTTTGCCAAAGAAGATTTTCATAATTATTACATAAGCAGAGGCATTACCTCAAATGTTGTATACAGGATGTCCAGAAATCATGAAGTATCTGCAAATTTCCATCTGATTAATTATAAAAATCTCCGAAGTCATGACGTTTTTAGTTTTTCTGATATATTAGGGATTGATAAACATTTTACCAAAAATCCAATCGTTTTAGTAGGGGAAGAACGAAAATTGTTACTCGGTTATACATATGATTCACGCATAAACCAATTTATGCTCACGGATAATTTTGTGGTGAGTGTGGGAATTGAAAAATCAGGTGACCAGTTCGGAGGAGATTTCGAATACAACGGCTACCGGATAGGAATGAAAAAATATAAGAGGACCTTCGGGCCTCAGATGTTGGTTATTAGAGGTTTTCTCGGAGTGCGGGACAAGAATGCAGGAGAACAATTTCTATACGACCTGGGAGGTATAGGAACGCTTCGTGGGTATGGGCATAAAGAATTTACCGGTAACAGGGTTGGGATGATAAATATTGATTACCTGTTCAACCGGACATTAATAAGAAAACTTCCTTTAACTTCATTACCGTTTTACTCGACAATGTCCCTTATTGCTTTTTTTGATGCCGGATGGACGAATCTTGGGAATAGTCCGAAAAACAGTTCATCCTCATTTGACATTGGTGACGTTAAATCAAATATTGGAATAGGTTATTCATTTGGGAGAGACTTGATTAGATTAAACGTTGCTAAACGGTTGGACGGCGGAGATGGCTTTAAAATCACTGTCAGACTTCTTCAGCGGCTATAGAGTATGAATATTTCGGTATTAGGAGCGGGAAGCTGGGGAATGACTCTCGCCATTCATTTATATAAAAATAATCATAATGTAACTGTATGGGAATTTGATAATGCGCAGGTCGAACTCCTCAAAAAAGAAAGAGAAAACAAGATATTTTTACCGGGTATCAAACTACCGGACGATCTGCGGATAGAAAACGATATTAAATCGTCTATTTCCGGAGCGGAAATGATTATTTTTGCGGTCCCTTCACAGGTAGTCCGAATGACTGCGGAAAAAGTCAACAGGGCAGTGGAAAACTGGAAAGATATAAAGGCTGTTGTTTCTGTTGCAAAAGGTTTAGAACTTGAAACACATAAAACGATGAGCACAGTATTAGCCGAGGAACTGAATCAAGGAAGCAATGACCTTATATGCGTATTATCAGGGCCAAGCCATGCCGAAGAGGTTAGCAGAGATATTCCTACGGCGATAGTGGCGGCTTCAACTTCAAACAGCACATCAGAGCTTGTGCAGGAAACATTTTCATCTTCATACCTGAGGGTTTACGCAGGTGATGATGTTGAGGGGTTAGAGTATGGAGGCTCTTTCAAGAATACAATCGCAATTGCAGCGGGAATAGTTGACGGCGCTGGTTTCGGTGATAACACAAAAGCCGCGCTGATGACAAGAGCGCTTGTAGAAATTTCAAGATTAGGTGTTGCTATGGGAGCTAAAGAAGAAACTTTTAGAGGTTTAGCCGGAATGGGCGATATGATAGTTACCTGCTTGAGCCGACATTCGCGGAACAGGCATGTGGGGGAGGAAGTTGGAAAAGGAAAACCGTTGGAGGAAGTATTAGAAAGTATGAGTATGGTGGCAGAAGGTGTCAATACAACAAAGATAATCAGAGAACTTTCGCTTGAATACAATATTGAAATGCCTATATCAGAACAGGTATATAAAGTCCTGTTTGAGAACAAGAGCCCTGAGAAAGCTGTCCGGGATTTAATGACCCGAGATCTTAAATCAGAGCTGCCAAACAGCTGATTTCCGAAGCTATTCTAACCCGATTTGAATTATTTCCGTCTAATTAAAAATTTACTATTCACATCCGCTCTGTTTATTTTTTTGCATCATTCCAACCCAGAAAAGCTGTATGGCGGTGATTTGAAAACGATTCACGGGAATGGCGTATGTGCTGTTCCGCTTCTTCCAAAGGGGTTTTCACGAGAAAATTTCGCAGAGATGACTCTACACGGCGGAATACTCGGTTTAAATAAGATCGGAGCTATAAGAAAATTTTTCACAAGGGAAAATGTCTTAGGAGAGTCTGGGTTCGTTTCAATTGATGCCTTGCTCGTGGCAGAATCAAATCTTGTTGAAGTGTGGGTTGATACAACTGAATGGAACATTAACGTTTTCCAAAGCGATATAGATAAATTAGTTAATTCATTTGAGAATGAAACTCCATCAGCTTCCATAAACCCTAATCAAGGCATTCTTGCTATTGAAATACAATATCTGGGATCGCCGCCTGATATTGATGGAAACGGAAAAGTGATAATTCTTATATTGGATATTAATGATGATTATGATGCAGCATCAAATCCCGCTTTCGTTGCGGGCTATTTTGATCAAGCGGATCAATTGATACCGTCTCATCTTCAGGCTTCCGGCAATTTCGGCGATCTGCTTTATATTGATTCCAACCCCGGAAAACTCGGCAGCAGTTTAATCTTATCTACCGCCGCTCATGAGCTTCAGCATTTGATAAATTATAATTATGACACTAATGAGGATCCCTGGTTAAACGAGGGACTTTCGGAATATGCTACTCTATTGACGGGATATTCAGGTAGAGGGTTCGGGAGGTTTTTATCTCAGACCAATCGAGGCCTTTTAACCTGGGATAATTTGATTCAGGATTATTCAAGAGTAGGATTGTGGGTCACATACACTGCCATGAGACTTGGGCTGGACGCAATAAAAATGCTTGTACAGGATGACAGTAACGGAAAATTATCCGCTGAAAATGTAATCTCGACTTTCCTGCCGGGCAAATCATTTTCAGATTACATATACGAATGGACTATAGCTAATCTCATTGATGACATTTCAATTAAGGATGGAGAATTCGGATATCCCGATATTGATATTCCTGCTCCGATTCCTAAGAATCAATATTTCACGTTGCCAGTTACCGGAATGGGAGAGACCGTTCATTCGTACGCTTCGGTTTATCATGAATTTGCAGGGGGTGAAGAGTTGGGTATATTCACAAGCCTAAAAATACCCTCCAGTATGAAGGCGTCGGTAGTCTCAATCAAGAACACACCGGTCGTAAACGAAATTGTGATAAATGCTAACGGCGAGGGTGAAATTGAAGTAACAGGTTTCGGAACCGAATTCAACCGTTCTTTTTTGGTAATATCATATTTATCTGATGAACTCGATTCAGCAAATTATTTTTATTCGGCTTCGGGATTCGGGGGTTTTGAAACTGTCGAACTTTCTCATGATGACGGCCAATTAAACTTTTTCATAGATTCAGGAAACTCGTCAATCGCTACGTTATTTAGTGGAATATCATCCACCACCTCGCTATTGTCGGCGAAAATATTTATGGGAGTTGATGAGCCAATATCGCTTCAGGTGAGAGAAGATAACGTGAATGCGGCATCTATATTTGAAAAAACAAATATAATTCCTGCCGTGAATGGCTGGACTGAAGTATTTTTCGGCTCAAATGATCTGACCGTAACAGGTCCAATTGCGATTGTTCTATCCGGGGATTCGCTGATCATAGGGTACGATTCTGATACAGACGGAAGCGGTAACGCATTTCGAGAAGACAGTAGTGGATTTTTCCGTCCTCTATCCAATTTTCGAACAACTGATGACCAAACTCTTAATGGGAATTGGATGATTCGATTGCTCGTGAAACAAATTATTGAAGTAGATAAGTCACAGTTCTTCCAAACGGCGATTCGAGGAGACGATTGGTTGAATTTCATCTATTCCAATGGAGCGATTGCCATCCCATATACGGTATCAAGAGAGGCAAACGTGAAAATATACCTCTATGATGTTTTAGGCAGAACAGTTCGCACCTGGACCGACATCGGCGTTAAATCACCCGGAAAAGAACATCAACTGTTATGGAACGGTAAAAACAATTCAGGACATGTCCAATCCACAGGATTATATTTTCTGCGCCTCGATCTCGAAGGAGAAACAGTTGTAAAAAAATTGACGTTGATTAAATAATAAGAATATTAAATCAACTAAGTTTTTCCAATTCCGATTTTATCAGCTCAAAATCAGGTACAACTGTCGGATCGTCTGATGACGTAGCGTATCGAATTATCCCTTCCTTATCAATCAAAAAAGCGGAACGTTTGGCTACGCCCACCATGCCGAAAAAATCGTTATCAAGAATTTCGTAATCTGTAGTTACACTCTTATTAAAATCTGCAAGAAACGAAATCGGATAGTTATTTGCATCCGACCACGCTTTTTGTGAAAACGTAGAATCAACGCTAATACCAAATACTTCCGCGTTAAGATTTTTAAATTGTTCGTAAAATGTATCCCGTATGGCGCAAAATTCGTCCGTACAAACGCCTGAAAAAGCCAACGGATGGAACAGGAGTAATACGTTTGATTTGCCTTTGAATGAACTTAATGTAACGTCTTCTTCCGACCCGGTGGATGATAGTGTGAAATCCGGTGCTTCAACTCCACTGCTTAATGCCATTATTTCTCCGATCTTATTTTTGTTAATTTCTAATATTTATTTAGGAACGGTCTAAATATAGAATATTATGAACGAAGGTCAAGAATTGAGTTTGGAATAATATCAGAAATTCTTCTTGATTTAATCATACCTTATTGAGAACATTCAAATAGCAATATTGTGTTCATATTCGGTAATTAAATATACATCTATGATTGGAGGTAATGTATGGTAACAGTGGGTCAAAAATTCGCTGCTGAATTTATCGGCACGTTTTTTCTTGTATTTATCGGTACAGGAGCCATTGCCGCAGACGTATTCAGCGGAGGAGCGGTAGGGTTATTAGGAGTAGCGCTTGCATTTGGATTAGCCGTTTCGATGATGGTTGCCGCCACGGCAAAAATTTCCGGAGGGCATATTAATCCGGCAGTTACATTCGGTTTGTTTGTCACAGGGAATATCGGCGGAAAAGAAGCAGGAACTTATATCCTGGCCCAATTGCTGGGGGCGACAGGAGCGTCATTTGTTTTAAGTCTCATTTCTCCTAATGCTTCTGTAACAGCATCAAATCTTGGAGTAACATTACCGGCTTCAGGAGTGAGCGCCGGTACGTTAGTGGGATTTGAAATCGCATTGACCTTTATGCTTGTGTTTGTGATTTTCTCCGTCGCAGTTGATCCTAAATCTCAGTTCAAGGGCATCGCAAATTTCGTTATCGGTCTGACTGTAACGTCATGTGCATTAGTGGGCGGGACTATCACGGGAGCATCGCTTAATCCTGCCAGAAGTTTTGGTCCGGCTCTAATTACCGGAACATGGGATTATCAATGGGCATATTGGATTGCGCCTCTTATCGGAGGAGCGCTTGCTGCTTTTGTTTACAGTAAGCTATTTTTATCCGGGAAAGAAGAACAGTAAATTAGAATAACCAACAGAATAAATAACCAAAACGACAGAAAGGGGTAAGAATCATGGCTCATACATTGCCTGATCTACCATACGCATACGATGCGTTAGAACCTCATATTGATGAGCAAACAATGAGGTTACACCACGATATACACCATAATGGCTACGTTACAGGCCTTAACAGCGCGGAAGATAAACTCGCTGCTGCGCGAGAATCCGGCGATTTTTCTCTTGCGAAACACCTGTCAAGGGAATCAGCGTTCCACGGAGCCGGTCATTTGCTTCACACGCTGTTCTGGACGAATATGGGTCCGGATGGAGGAGGAGAAGCCGGTGGAGGCTTAGCGGACGCTATCAAAAATGATTTCGGCGGATTTGATAAGTTTAAGTCACAATTCACCGCGGCATCCAATCAGGTGGAAGGTTCCGGCTGGGGAATCCTGGCGTATAGACCGTTCGACAATAAATTAATAGTATTGCAGGCTGAAAAGCATCAAAACCTGACTCAATGGGGCGTTACGCCTATTTTAGTGCTTGATGTCTGGGAGCATGCATATTATCTAAAATACCAGAATAAACGTCCCGATTATACAAACGCTTTCTTTAATGTAATAAATTGGAGCAACATCGAGGAACGGTTTAGTGATCTAAAGTAAAAGATTAAGTAATACTTAATAGCTACTATCAAGCCTCATATTATCCGTATTTATGAGGCTTGATTACGTTTTCAAATCTCTGAGTGCGATAATCGGAATAATTGATTTCGCATTCTTCCCAGCTCTAACAATCCAGCATCGAAGATTCCCAAATGTGAAAAATTATGAGAACATTGTTTGACATAATAAATTGTAAGAATATCACCTAACCTAACGGTATCTATAGGTTTTATTGATAATAATCCAAACATTACAATATAAGTCCTTTTTGGCACATAAATTGCCCATTCAAGGAAGTAGAGCTGTTTGTTTATAGGAAAAATACGTTCATTGAGTATATATAAGTAAATTAGAGGGGTAACTTATGCAAGTAACAAGGGCTGCGGATTATGCCATGAGAGGTATGTTATACCTTGCGCAGCAAGAGTCCGGGAAATTATCAAACATAAAAGAAATTGCTGATCATGAAAACGTTCCCGAAAAGTTTATGCGAAAGCTCATTCATATACTACATAAATCAGGTTTCATAGAAAGTAAAAGAGGTAAATATGGAGGCGTAAAGCTACTAATAGAGCCGCAATTTATTACAATCCTTGATATATATGAAGCTATTGAAGGTCCGACGGCTATAAATATTTGTCTAAAAGGACCCGGCTTATGCAAAATACAAGATACGTGTCCTATGTGTGATGTATGGAAGCAGGCGCAAGATAATTTGCTAAGAGTTTTGAAACAATACACTTTAAAGGAGATATCAGATAACAAGATTTCAGCCTAAGTTATCTAAATTAGTAAAATATTATGCTGAAGAAGTTTACTTTACAATTTGCTGTTAAATAATTATTTTACTTCCTGATTGATATATGAAAGGAAGATTCAATAGTGTTCAATTTAAAACAAATAAATCCGAAATCTTATAAATTACTTACCACTAAAGCATATGTAAGGTTGATAAGTATTACCTTACTAACCATATCAATTATATTGATATTAGGATGTGGCGGACAGTTCTCAAGGCTTCGTAATATTAACAATAAAGATGATACACCTCAACCATTACTTGAACAAGAATATCATAAGTCGGATTATTGGGGTGGTGCAAATGGAATCTATATATCCGTAGATAAACGGAATTCGAAAATCGGCGGACAAAGTTACGCATCCGTAAAAATAATGAATCATAGCGGCGTCAATCTGAGTTTGAATGTCAAAAGCGACCATTACTGGTTTAAACGCTTTGGGAGCAAGTATTCCCTCTACCGCAGGACCGGAAGCAGGTATCCTCCGAAAATATCAAATACAAGGGAACTCAAGTTTGATTTGGTTGGAATAGAAACATTTGCCAATGTGGACAGTATCTCTTTTATATTTGTTGAAATGGACAGTTTAATAATTACTACCACAGAAAAAAAATGAAACCTGATACGGCTACTGATACAATCGTTGGACGAATAAAAAATTTAACTTACTTCGGAATATTTATAAACTTTTTTCTGATGATTTCAAAGTTTGTCGGAGGTATAATATTTGGTTCGTTTGCTCTGATAGCAGATGCATTTCATACTCTTTCCGATATAGCAACTGATTTGGTTCTTTTATGGGGAGTTATCATCGGTTCAAGGCCGGCAGACTCAAGCCACCCGTTTGGCCACGGTAAATTCGAAACTTTGTCTGGAATGGTGCTATCAGTAGTTTTAATTGGAGTGGGCATCGGTATTGCGAAAGAAGCAGGTAAGTCGCTAATGATAAATTCATATTTGACTCCCGGAATCCCCGTAGTACTTATTGCGATAGTATCGGTTATCTCGAAAGAGTTTATCTATCAGAGGACAATTAAGACTGCGATAGAGCTAGACAGCACAGCCTTGCATGCCAACGCCTGGCATCATCGAAGCGATGCGATGTCTTCAATAGTGGTAATAATTGGAGCCGCATCATCCATGTACGGATTTTTACCGGGTGATAATATTGCGGGTCTGTTTGTCGGGTTTATGATATTTATCGTGGGAGCAAAGTTTATGTACGAAACTGGCAAGGAGCTGATGGAAACATCAGTTAATAAAGAAATCCGAAGTTCTATTCAATCTATAATAGACGGACATCCCGACGTTAAGGGATGGCATCAATTGCGAACCAGAAAGGTGGGAAGGGAGCTGTTCATTGATGTCCATTTATTAGTGAGCAGTGATTTGAGCGTAAGCGCTGGACACTTGATTGCAGAAGAAGTGGAAAAGATAGTTAGGCAAACATTAAAAAGGCCCGCGAATATTATAACTCACGTCGAACCGGATATTCCTTTTGAGAGGAGAATAATTGAAAGTGACGGTTAGTTTGTAATCTAAATTATTAACTCTATGCTTGCCTTTCCGCTAACCTTCCATTATGTTATCAGCAAATAAAATCCTGACTGCTTGCAGGTTAAGTCAACAAAATAAAAAATTCATAGCTGGAGCTCCATTATGAACTCTTTGAAAATTCCAACAGTTCTTCGAATTCTAATATTGACAATAATTCTTTCATCAAATGGATATGCTCAAGATGCTGATGAATCTGCATTGGCATTGAAAAAAAGAGGAGAGGCGTTCAGGAAACCTTACGGAGTTAACACTTTAGACGAACAAGTAGAAGTTGGAATGTGGTTTTCAAATTATGATTCGGTAAGAACAGGGCAGGCAAGTTTTCTGGCAATTTTGTTTACGGACGATAAAAGTATAGTGAAAATGAAAGAAAATACGAATCTAACTATACAGAGAAGTAAGACTCCCACTCAAACACTACGACAAATAAGAATAAATCAGGGCAAGATGAAAATAAAGGTTACTCCTCAGCTGGAAGGGAAATATGAGATAATTACTGCGGTAAGTGTTGCTTCCATAAAAGGAACGGAATTTTGGCTTCTTGTAAATCCGGATGGAACTGATACTTTCATAGGTTTGGAAGGTTCTGTTCAAATATTGAACATTGAAAGTGGGCAATCTATGCTGCTCACGGCAGGTATGACTGTAATTTCACAATGGACAGGCGTTATGAATATCGGCCCTACTGATCCGTCCACTATTCCATCGGATCCTGAAGAAACACCTGAAGATAGCGGTCAGCCGGAAGATTCACAGCCCATTCAAGAAGATACTCAGCAGGCGCCTACCCCTAAACCGGGTAATGGCGGCGGGTCAGGAGGAGGTCTTCCCGGAGGAATGACATTTTCTGCCAGCGTTGGAGCTTCTGTGTTAGACGGACAAGTCTATAATCAAATCAGTCTGAGACCTGAATTTCCGATTGGTCCTCTCGGAATCGGACTTGATCTAAATTTTTATTTTGATGCGGATGGTAATTTAAGAGAAGAAGACTGGGATGAAGCCGGGGATATAATTGATAAAATATTATACATACGGTATCATAATCCTTCAGACCCTACTTACCTGAGAGCGGGAGCATTAACGGGTGTTACAATGGGACAAGGTCTCATAATGGATAACTATTCCAACATGATTGAATTTCCCCAGGTTAGACGGGTAGGATTATTCGGTCATAAGGAATTTGGCAAGTTCAGACTACAGGGTTTGGTTGCGAATCTGAGAGAATTGGGTAATCCCGGTCTTCTGGGCGTACGGGCGTCACTACCCGTAATCGGCAAATTAAGAATAGGCGCTACATATGTCGTTGACGGCGATCAGTTCGGAGGATTGTCTGATAAGGACGGTGATGGTGTTCCTGACGCTTTCGATGATTTTCCGGACAATGATTCACTTTCCATTGATACAGATGGGGATGGAATAGCTGATGAATTGGATTTTGACAGGGATGGAGATGGTTTTACGGATAATTTCCCCGGCTTGAATAATGATGCTGATGGTGTTGAATTGAAAACCACTCTTAATCTCAAAGATACTTCAAGCGCTGTATCCATATTTGGAATAGACTTTGAATATCCTCTTGTCAGCAATAATCTTCTTGGGTTAACACTTTATAGCGAGTTCGCAGCTATTAAAGATTTTGGTTCAGGCTTTGCCATGCCGGGAGTTCGCGCTACAATCGGACCTCTGTTCGTACGAGCAGAATACCGCAGCTATAATTCTCAGTTTGTTGGAAATTATTTTAATCGAACATATGATTTAGAGCGGGTGATTACGATTGAACGGGCTGATGGCAGCATTACAGCCATAACAAGAGAGGATACACTATTAAATTCTATAGTTGATCCTCTTACCGGAGTATTTGGCGGAGCTTCTTTAGATTTTCTCGGTTTGTTAACGTTTTCATCATTTTATTCAAGTATGTCAAGCAGCAACGATTCTCTTCCAAAATTACAGAGTCTGTTTGCCGATATATCAATAAATCCGGTATTTATTCCTAAAATAAGCAGGGCGTCTTTATTTTATCAGCAAACGAATGTTGATAATGTCTTCGATTTTGAAAAGACCCCGAGTACTTTAATCGGGTATGCGATAGGGTATGAAATTGCTCCGAGCATTACTTTGCTTATCCGTTCGCAACAGACTTATGTTGACAAAAATGGGGACGGTAAAATACGGGGAGATGATGAGAAAGTTCGGTTAACTTCCATCGAGACCGTATTCACGTTTTAGGGGTGGAAGGCAGCAGCTCGTTTGGAATAAAGCGCTTGACGCTCTTCTCATCGCTGATAAATGACTAATAAAAGTTTTCTAACGATAATTATCATAATTGTTTTATCGAGTATGTCATGCGCCTTGATACCAAGAAATTTAGAGGAGTATGATGAAAATGTAAATTCAATTACTTTCATTAATCCGATAGGAGTAGATATACGAGCGCCAAACGGAGCTGATATATATCTGTTCAGAGCTGTTTCAATTAAAAAAAGTTTGATGATGGGAGTAGGAGTCGAGTTCGCTCAGGTGATGTTTATGAAAGATTCAGAAACCTTTGTCTCGCTCTTTAATCCGTATTTTTATTATTCACCGTTAGCGATAGTTGAACCTGATGAATTCGGACCTGATGGTCCGAGAGGAATACGAACTCGCCTAATGACATTTTTTTATGCAGGTGGTAGTCTTTTATCTGTTCCAAGAAAAAAGCTGCCTGAAAGTCCATCGCGGTCTCTTTACGACTTCGGCGCCGGCTTAACTTTTATGAGATTTGAGCTCCGCGTCGGAGCAGTATACAAATATCGAAAATCAACGCAACTGCATAGTCTCTTTTATTATGGAGGTCTTTCATATAATCTATTTGGCGGAAAATGGAAGCTGGAATGGTAATATATATTGACAATTCTATCGAACGGTTTATATTTTCTAATGTAATTCAAAAGTTAAAGGAAACCTACAATGCCGACTTATGAATACACCTGCCGGAATTGTTCCAAGATATTCGACATTCTGTATAAAAGTTACTCGGGACAAAATGAAAAACCGGTTTGTCCGAAGTGCGGTTCTTATGATACCAAACGAATGATGTCCGTTTTCGCAGCTGTGGATTCAGCTGGAGGAGCGGAGTCAAAATTCTCAGGATGCGGTTCCGGCTGCGCTTGTGTTTCCGATTGATAATTTGCCTATGGATATAAGAAATGTATTAGACGAGTGGGAGTATGACCCTTATAATTTCACGGTACGACTGATTGAGGGAAAGGACGGTAAGCAGAAAATTCAAATCCGTCTTGATCTTGGAATTCTTCAACTTGAAATGGAGGGACGCCCGGATGGCACTAAGCCTTATGATAAAGAATCGTTACTTGATTATTATTTGCAAAAATTAGAAAATTCCGGAAAAGATGATTTTAGCGTTAAACATTTTTCACTTAATCAAGAAGACTGTGACCAACTTCGCGTTGAGGCAATCCAATATTACCACCGATATATCAGCCTGCTCGAACTTGAAGATTACCCCGGTGTTATCGCTGATACTGAGCATAATATTGGTATCCTTGACTTATTAAGAGAATTTGCAGAAGATAAATCTGATATGATGAGTTATGAACAGTATCGTCCTTATATTTTAATGATTAACACTATTTCTAAAGGACGAATGGCGATGGGTAATAATAATTTTGACCTTGCTTTAAAAAAAGTTAAAATAGGAATAGAACTGATAAATAAGGCGCGCGAAGAACTGAACTTGGGAGATACACATTACGGATTCAGAGAATTACGGTTTCTTGAGGATTGGAAAAATGATATATCATCTGAGTTGACACCGTCTGAACTTAAAGAACTTGAGAAAAAACTCGACAAAGCGATTAAAATGGAAGAATACGAATCTGCAGCTGATTTGAGAGATGAAATTAATCAGTTCAAGTCAAGTAGTAACAATTAGATTATTCCTCATATTGCAATATTTTCTAACCGATTCAGTTACCATTAGAATCGACTGATAAGCCTAATCTCTAATCCTTTAAAAGGCAATAGTTCATAGCAGGTTCCCGCTGTGCAAGCAGTTCCGCCTCTTCGATTGCCCATGAATACTCGGATTTCATTATTTCCCCCCGCATCAAAAGATAAATTCATAGAAGGCCACCATCTTGGATTGGTTTCGATCTCAAAAGTGGATGGGAAATCAGTTTCATCAGGGTCAGTGCTTCTTTCGGCAATAACTCCGATATTAAATGATTGTGATCTACCTATAGATGCAGATAAATACATACTTGAAAAATCAATCGGTGTGAAAAATCTTGTGTCATCGTTTTTATCAAGATAATATTCAAAATCTCTCGTAGCATTTTGAAAAGCGATCTCAATGCTGCTCCCTGTACGTTCGTTTATATTATAATCAAATACAGCTCCGAATGTTTTTCTGTCTGAGATGGCATTAAATTCATCTTTTGAATGTGAAAAATAAATAGCGCCTTTTAAATCACTATTGATTTTATGTGAAATTTCTCCAAACCGCTCGAAATAATTTGTTTCGTTTATAAAAATATCGTTCTTTGCCGTGCTCAGGTTTATGGTCAGAACTGATGTTTCTCTGAAATTATAATTCCCTTCAAATTGGATTCCTTGCTCATTTTTCGGAATAAGGACGTGCGTATCCCTGTTCAACAGTGGATGGGTATGTTCTTTTACCAACGAGGGTGGATCATTTATTCCTAAATTATATCCAATGTAATCCTTGTATTCGGTGCTAAAACTAAAATTTCCGTAATCCAAACTAAATGCTATATATAATGCGTGTGGAACGTTTTTTGAAATCGAAAATCCTTCCGACAATAAATCTCTGTCCCTGCTGCTGTACTCAGCCTCTATATCAATATATAAGTCCTCTATAGCGATAATCGAATGCAGCCATTCAGAATTTAATCGACCGGAAAATGAATATAATTCGTTTTCATCGCCTTGTTTCGGAATGATATGAATATAAGATACACCAAAATCTATCGCGTCAATACCCTTAAAAGTTCCTTCAGCGCCTTCGACGGAGCCACTTCTGCGATCAATATTACCGGGTGAAATAGTACTTTCTACCGGCGTTCCTTTTATTAAATTTATTTGGTAATCGGAGTTATTAAATTGAAGCATCAAACCGTCCAAATCACGAAAAGGAGAATATCTTGAACGAGTTCTAAAGTCTTCAAGAATCACCCCCGGTAAATCAAAAGACCTCATAGAGACGCCGTTCCCGAATATATTATAAAAATTTCCCGCTCTGACTCTAACCTGGTTGGTGCGGTATTCAATATATTTTTGAGATAGAGTAGAATATCCTTCGAGTGAATTGTTGGATTCGTAAGCTTCTAATTTAATTCCAGAATAAAATTGCCCGCTTGTATAGCGGATGTTTAGTTGGTCATAAATTCCTGCTCTGTCATCCTCCCCATTTGTTGAATTACCGACTTGGGTTTCTAAAAAATTAATAACATTTACCTGAGCGTTAAGAGGTTGGGATACTATTAAGATTGAAAATAATATGCAGAATTGAATTTGTGAAATAGTGAAAGAGAGTTTAAAGACGATTAACCTTCATCGTCTTCCGAAAGTATCGAAATGATTGCATTTCTTAAGACTGTTTCATCACCGATTGTATAGCCTCTGTGTCTTTTAACAATATTTCCATCCATACCGATAAGGAACCACGTCGGCAAACTGAAGACACCATAATCAGACATTACTTCCGCTGTTTCATCCAAAAGAATTGGAAATGTGGCTCGATGGGAACGAAGAAAGGAACGTATCTTCCTTTTATTGCGAGGGCCGTCCTCGCTGATTCCCAATATCGTGAGACCTTTCATTTCAAACTCGAGATGAAGCGCCTCAAGATGGGGAAAATATTCTTTACATGGTTTGCACCAGGTGGCCCAAAAATCGAGTAGAACCGGACCCTTCGCGAGATATGAGTCGAGGCTGACAATGTCACCGTATTGATCGGGGAGAGAGAATTTAGGAGCTTTATCCTGAGAAAATACCGGCGTAAAAGTGCTTAACAGCAGAATTGCAATTAGAGAAAGGTAAAGTTTCATTTTATCAGTAACATTTTGCGGGTAACATCAAAGTCATCAGCTCTTAACCGATAGAAATACACGCCGGTAGATAATCCGGCTGCATTCCAATCTACCGAATAATCGGAAGGCGCCTGAACTTTATTTACCAATGTTTTTATCAGTCTGCCGCGCATATCATAAATTTCCAATCTTACATGGCTGCTCTTTAAAAGAGTGTACTTGATTGTAGTAACAGAGTTAAATGGGTTCGGGTAGTTTTGGGAGATATTAAAATCTAAAGGAATTTTTGCGCTGTTCAATCCGGTTTTTGCTAAATAGGTCTCAATTGCATCCTTAATATCATTTAGTCTGTACCTTTCACCTAAACCGCCATTTTCGGCGCTTGAATACCTTAATATGCCCTGATGATCTATAACAAGATAGTTGTCATAAGTCATCCTAAATAAATTCAGTGTGTTTCCTGCCCCGATAAGAAGAGGATAAGTGATACCAGTAATATTAACATAAGTTATCGCCTGGCTGAGAGAACCGTTCCATGTTTCTAACGCAATAGATTGAAATGATTCGGATTGATAATATTGCCAAATATCCGTTTCCGTGGAAGGAGCCTCCGCACGGCAGAATGGACAGCCATATCCGATAAGGGCGAGAAAAACAACCTTTCCCCGATAATCAGATAAAGAATGAGTTTCTCCGTTAGTGTCAACGTAACTGAAATCAGGAGCTAACTCTCCGATTTTGACCTGAGTGAAAGCGGAAGCTGCTGATAAACCCGATAAAATGCCAACTAATAAGATTCTGAGTAATCTGTTTTTCATTGCATTCGTTATTATTATAGTCATATATATATTATAGTGGAAAAGTTATAATATGCAAATGTATAAGAATGTAATTGACGTTTCAATTACGGAAGGGAACTAATGAAAATAAAATTAGGTTTGATTTTATTACTGCTTATTCCGAGAACAATTTTTCCGTTCCAAAATGGTAGTATAATCGATGAATCTCTCCTTGAATTAATAGCAAATGAAGTTTCAGGCACACGCGCAAAAGAACATGTAGTGCAAATATCTTCTAATCATCGCGTGCAGGCGACAAAAGGATTTATGGATGCTGCGAATTATGTTAAAGGAGAACTTAAAGCAATTGGCATAAGAAACATAAAACTGCATAAGTACAGGTCAGATGGAAAGACGAGATATAACGCGTATACATCACCGCTTTCATGGGAAATCAAGAGCGGAACGCTTAAAATGATTAAACCCGCAAAGATTGATTTGGCTGATTATTTAAAAATTCCTACGAGTTTGACAACTCTTTCCAACGGTGGGAAATGGACAGGGGAGTTAGTTGATGTGGGAAAAGGCACCGAATCTGACGATTTCGAAAATGTTGACGTCAAGGATAAGATGGTTCTGGCTTACGGATATGCAGGAAAAGTGCATCGGGAGGCTGTTCTCAAGAGAGGCGCAAGGGGAGTAGTAATACGTCCTGCGGATGATGACAGGCCGTTTCTGCGGGATGCAGTCAGATATAATGGACTTTGGCCCACATGGGACGAAAGGAAGAAAACGGGGTTCGGATTTCAGATTTCGAGAGTAACTTCAGAGAAAATACTGGATATCTTACAGTCGGGTGATAAAGTATTCGTGCAAGCGGATGTAAATGCAAAGCTAATTTCAGGTAAATTAGCTGTTGTCACCGCTTTAATACCCGGAAGTGTTAAGAATTCCGGTCAATTTGTGCTAATTGCGCATCTTGATCATTATAAACCGGGAGCAAACGACAACGCAAGTGGTTCCGCCGCATTAATAGAAATAGCCAGGGCTATTCATGACCTTATAGAATCGGGACGAGTAGAGCAGCCAATTCGTTCTATCCGCTTTTTATGGGTTCCGGAACATTTCGGGACTATGGCTTACCTTTCAAAAGACATTAAAGAATTAAAGGGTGCGTTTGCCGGGATTAACCTTGATATGGTAGGTGAAGACACCGATTTGACAAATTCGAAATTGGATGTTATCACCACTTCGGCATCCGCTCCAACTTACTTAAATGATCTGATTAAAGAAATCCTGAAAGCAGTTGATAATAAGAACATAGTTGACCCCGGTGGAACAAATAATATCTTTAGTTATGTCATTAAACCGTATATGCAGGGAAGTGACCACGATATGATGAATGACCCTTCCATCGGTATTCCTACAGTAGCCATCGGATATTGGGCTGATCCATTCCATCATACCAATGAAGATTCACCGGATAAGGTTGATCCTACGTCACTTAAGAGATGTATGACAATTGGTGCATACACTGCTTTATGGCTTACATCTATTGGTAAAAAGGAAGCTGATAACCTTGCATTACTTACATTCGCTCGTTCAAGAGAACGAATTATTGATCTCGGTTTGAGCGGTTCCTATCTGTCGGCGCAAAATATAGATGAATACTATCAGCAGCATCTGCTGGATAAAATTGACCTTCAAACAGATATTGATAAAGAAGCATTGAAATCAATTCAGTTATTGAATAGCGGCTGGAGTGCAGTCGGAGAAATGTATAGCGTCGCTTTGGAAGAACTTGGCAAATCGGAGAAAAATCTGATGTTGAGTCGACTTGGATTATCTTTACCTCCAACGATTCCAGGAAAATCAGGTTCGTCGGCGCGCATTCCGAAAAGAAATTTTATCGGACCGGTTTCGGATTCTTACGCAGACATTTGGTTTTCGACTCAATTAGGCGCTGATTATGAATGGTACAGCGATAACTCGTTAACTGATTTTGACTTAATCCGATATGAAATTGTTAATTTTATGGATGGAGCGCGGACAATAGCGCAAATTCATAAGATTGTAAGCGCATTATACGGTCCATATGATATTGATAACACAGAGCGGATTATCGAAGATCTTGAAAAATTAAAGTTAGTTGAATGGACTAAAATATGATGATGTTATACTTCGGATATACGTCATATAATGCGTAACAACACGCATATAGGACTCTGGCAAGAACCGATTGAGAACGATAGGGTTAAGTGCAACCTTTGTCCCCGTTATTGTAAGATTCCATTGGGGAAAGCAGGTTTTTGCTACGTTCGGAAGAACATAGACGGCAAAATACATAATATGGCATATGGCAGACCGACAGGCTTCGCTATAGATCCGATTGAGAAAAAGCCGTTATTCCATTTTCTTCCGGGAACGAACGTGCTGAGTTTTGGTACCGCAGGATGCAATCTCGGCTGCAAATTTTGCCAGAATTGGCATATATCCAAAGCAAAAATTGATGAAGCGCAAAGTTTGGAAGCATCGCCCGAAAACGTTGTTAGTCTGGCAATAAAAAATGATTGTCCTTCGATAGCCTTCACATATAATGATCCCACAATATGGGCGGAATACGCGATGGACATTTCCAAATTAGCTCGGGAAGAAGGTATAAAAAGTGTATGGGTTACAGCCGGATATATAACACCTGAAGCGAGAATAGAAGCCTATAAACATGTGGACGCTGCCAATATCGATCTAAAAGCTTTTTCACAGGAGTTTTACGGTAAGATAACACTATCGCAACTTGAACCTGTTTTGGATACAATTCGCTGGTTGAAGAATGAAACAGATGTGTGGATTGAAATCACAAATCTGGTAATTCCAACTCTCAATGATGAAGAAGACGAGTTCAAAAGGATGGTTGATTGGATCGTTGAAAATATCGGTACGGACTCGCCTTTGCATTTCAGCGCATTTCATCCTGATTTTAAGTTGAAGGATCTGCCGCGTACGGAGCATTCAACATTGAAGATGGCGAGAAAAATTGCATTGAGTGCAGGACTAAAGTATTGTTATCTGGGAAATGTAAAAGATATCGAAGCTTCAACTACATATTGCTCGAATTGCAACAGAGAGCTAATCAGAAGAGATTGGCACGCTGTCTTGATTGATGAAATACCTGAAGGAAGCTGCCCTACTTGCGGAACGAAAGTACCCGGTTTTTTTAATTCGGACAAATTGACTCCGATTAGTTCTTGACTGATAAAATCTGGCTGACTATCTTTCCAAATAACTAATTATGAATGATACGAGCACATACTCTACTTCAGAATTGTTAAACATAATGGGCGGACTCGAGCTCAGAATGCAGCAATTTTATCTAAAAGTAGCGGAAAAATTCCCCCAACCTGATGACATAAGAGTTTTTTGGGATTCCCTTGCACAGCAAGAATCAATACACGCTACGATTATCTCAACATTAACTAATATGTATCGAAATAATCCGAATATGTTTAGTCATATCGTAGAAATTGATTATTCAACGATATTAAAGATGGAAAATTTTATTTTAACTTCTGAGGCGAAGCTGAAAAACGATGACTTTAGCCTTGATGATGCCCTGAATGAGGCGTTTGAATTAGAAACTTTAGAAATAAATGAGATTTATGATAGGATTATCGAAAGTCCCAAAGAGCCGTTTCGCGCTGTTATTGATCATCTTATTGAATCTGAAGAGGCACATCTGAATTCATTGATTGAAGCGATTATGAAATATTCTTCGATAGATTCCCTTAAAGAAAAAGCACAGAATTTGAAGTCCGCATTTATGATTCCCTCTCAAGCATAATTTCAGAAAACAGTTCTAAAAGTTTATTGTTCCAAGCAAACCTTTATTGACATCTTCGATTAATGGAATTATTATTAAATGATATAAATGGGGCCGTAGCTCAGTTGGGAGAGCGCTGCGTTCGCAACGCAGAGGTCGAGGGTTCGACTCCCTTCGGCTCCACGAGAGGCTGTGCACGATGGGGAGGTAGCGGTGCCCTGTAACCGGCAATCCGCTAAAGCCGGGTCGATACCATTACCGAGGGTACACTGATTTTACAGTTACTTACTGAGACAAGTGTTGATGCTCTAAGCCCTACGCAACGGGAAGTTGCTGAATCCCGTCAGGACCGGAAGGTAGCAGCGGTATGCTAACAACTTGTGTGCCGTAGTTAGCTTAGGTGGAGCCTGAATTAGTATAGAAGTTGCAAGAAAGGTTACACAGAGTTATGGTGCGCAGCCCATAATTTAGAAGGAGAGTATTTGTCTTACTTAGTATTATCAAGGAAATATCGACCACAAGTATTTAAAGATGTTATCGGACAGAATCATGTAACGCAGACCCTTCAAAACGCTTTAAGCTCTGATAGGATGTCCCATGCCTATATACTTACCGGTCCAAGAGGAGTAGGAAAAACAACGACAGCCAGGATTCTTGCAAAAGCGCTGAACTGTCTTGAGGGGAAAAAATCCGAGCCTTGCGGTCAATGCGATATTTGCGTGGAAATAACCGAAGGTCGTAGTTTTGATGTTCTTGAAATTGACGGCGCTACCTATCGCGGACTGGATAAGATCAGAGATGACCTACAGGACTATCTTCGTCATCCACCGCTGAAATCCCAATATAAAGTCGTAATCATTGATGAAGTACATATGCTCACGAGAGAGGCTTTCAATTCTCTTCTAAAAACTCTTGAAGAGCCGCCCCCTAATGTGGTTTTTATTTTTGCTACTACGCAGCCAAATAAAGTTCCCCCTACTATTCTTTCAAGATGTCAACGGTTTGATTTCCGAAGGATACCGAGTTCGGTAATTATTGAATCAATTAGAAAATTGACTGATAAAGAAAAAATAAAGATTGATGAAGATTCACTAAAATTAATCGCACGGAAAGCGGATGGAGGAATGAGAGATGCGCTGAGCCTTTTAGATCAGGCAATATCATTTTCGGATGGCGATATAGAGTACACCAATTTGCGATCGGTCATGGGAATCATTGATGATGAAATATATTTTTCCATCACTGATCTTGCTATGACGGGGAATTCATCAGCAGCGATGGCGCTGGCAAATGAGCTAATGGAAGAGGGGTATGACCCTCAAACTCTCGTCGCCGGATTAATGGAGCATCTAAGATCATTACTCATAACAAAAGCAACCGGTTCTGCTGAATTATTGGAAACAACTCAAGCAATAAAAGATTTATTTCTCTCTAAAATGGAGAAAATCAGCGAATCAGAGATTCTTAGATTGCTGAAAATGACGCAGGATACTTCTCTTTCTATATCCAGAAGTTCAATGCCCGGTACGATTTTTGAGCTACTATTATTGAACATTACCAATATGGATAAGAGTATAGATATACAATCAGTTTTAAAAGAGATTGGCTATTCGGGTGAAATAGAGAATAATAATAAACAAAAAGAAGAATCAGCTGCGAGCTCTGCCAATCAGAATGAAAAGGCAGAACCTGAAAGTGAGAAAAATGAGTCAATCTCAGTTAAGAATGAGACAGTAATAGAAGAAAAACCTGAAGCTGCCTCATCTGATAATGATACCAAAGACACAGATAATTCATTTTCAAACTTGGAAACTTTTATGGATGAATGGAAAACTATAGTGAATGAAATCACGGAAAAACGAAGTAATCTGGGAAGCTCATTACGAAAAGCTATTCCAACCGTTATCAACGGTAATTATGTTGAATTATCTTTCGATACCAGTAATGCTTATGAAAAAGGCTCTGTAGAGCACAATTCCAAATATATCAGAGATTTCATTAAAACTAAAACCGGAAGAGACCTCAGTATTAAGACATCGCTTGGGGATTTTGCCACACAGGAAGATATAGAGGGTACTTCATCCAAAGATGAAAGTGTAAATGATGATGATTTTCTTAAACATCCGACGGTTGAAAAGATTATAGAAAAATTCAATGGTAAATTAACGATTTAAATGGGAGGTAGTAGTTTGAAATTCGATATGAACAGCATTTTGCAACAAGCGCAAAAGGTTCAGAGTAGGATAGAAAGTGTGCAGAAGGAATTAGAGAAGCTTGAAGTAGAAGGAAGCTCGGGCGGCGGAATGGTAACTGTCAAAGCCAATGGAAAACAAGAAGTTCTCTCGATAAAAATTGAGCCGGAAGTAATGTCCGAAGATGTTGAAATGCTTGAGGATTTAGTGCTTGCTGCTGTTAATCAGGCTCTAAACCGGGCGCAGGAAGCTGCAGCCGAGCAGATGCAGAAAGCCACCGGTGGTATGATGGGCAACTTACCGGGCGGAATGAAAATGCCGTTTTCAGGAATGTGATTTAAATAATTTATGGCTGAATCCATACCGCTTATTGAAAAGCTTATCTCCGAGTTGTCAAAGCTTCCCGGAATCGGCAGAAAGTCTGCTCTGCGATTGGTAATACATCTGTTAAAACAGAGTAACTCTACGGTAGAGCGGCTTGCAAGCGCACTTGTGGAAACAAAAAATAAAATCAAAGAATGTGAGGTATGTTTTAATCTCACTGAAAATTCTCTCTGTTCAATCTGCAGCAGTCAGCGTCGCGATAAATCCATTATCTGTGTTGTGGAAGAAGCGACAGATATTATGGCTATTGAAAGGAGCGGCGAATATAGAGGACTTTATCATGTATTAGGAGGAGTAATATCTCCTCTTGACGGAGTTGGACCTGAAGATCTTCATATTAAAGAACTTTTATCAAGAGTTGATAAAGTAGAGGAAGTTATTATAGCGACTAATCCGAGCATAGAAGGGGAAACAACCACATTATATTTGCAAAAAGAATTAGGAGCGCTCGGTATAAAAGTTACAAGGATTGCGCGTGGAATTCCAATGGGTAGTGCGTTGGAGCATGCTGATGCAGTGACTTTAATACGCGCCTTCGAGGGTAGGATGGAAGTAAAGACGAGTGGCTCCGATTGATACTTCCTAATCAACTTACCGTTTTGCGGATTGCGCTGACACCTGCTTTTTTTATCCTATTAGTATATGGTGATCTGTCATATAATTATTTTATTGCCACACTGATATTTGCAATGGCGTCATTAACAGATCTTTACGATGGCTATATTGCACGTAAATACGGCACTGTTACGAAATGGGGAACATTTGTAGATCCGCTCGCCGATAAATTGATTACAGGTTCGGCGTTAATCGGATTCGTAATAAACGGTTATTTAAGCCTTTGGATGGTTTTGATAGTCGTTGCGCGAGATATAGTAGTTACCCTTTTACGTTTATATAGTCTTCGTAAGAACAAACCCTTAAGAACCGAAATTTTTGCTAAATGGAAAACTACATTTCAATTTCTTCTAATCGCCTTCATTTTGATTTATCATAATTTAGTGAACAATCCTTTCGGGTATACTCTAAATCCTGCAATTGTGAGATATATAAATGAAAGCGGCTTTACAAACGCGGGAATGTTTGTTATTGTACTGATTACATTGTTTTCCGGTTTCAGATATTATTTCGGTAACCGAAAGGTTGTTAGGCAGATGGCTATAGGTATCTATCGCTCCTTACTCAATTCATAAATTATTTTGTCGAAAATAATTTATCTTTTTGCCACCGGCTTAGGGGTCGGATATTTACCGGGAATGTCCGGGACTTATGGAAGCATACTTGGCGTTCTGTTATTCGTATTGTTAACATCCGTCTCATTTCAAATTAAAATTATTATTCTCGTATTTATGTTTATTTTCGGTGCGATAGCAGCCGCTAAAATAGAAAGGCAATCGGGAACTGAAGATAATCAAATTATTGTGATAGACGAAATAGCCGGTGTATGGGTCACTTTGTTGATTGCTCCTGAAGGAATATGGTGGATAGCGGCCGCTCTGACAGTGTTTCGGATAATGGATATATCAAAGCCCTTTCCAATTAAAAATCTCGAATCCGTTAAAAGCGGATACGGTGTAATGCTTGACGACATCCTTGCCGGTGTTTACGCCGGGGTCATATTGCTTTTGGTTGAAAGATTTATTTTATGACAGCAGCAATTATTATAATCGGAGACGAAATATTAATTGGTCAGGTGCAGGATACTAATTCAAAATATATTGCAAATGCTCTCGTAGAAGCAGGGATAACTTTGAACTCTATTCTCACAGTGGGTGATGATAAAGATGCGATTATGAATGCTCTTAAAGTTACAACAGGAAACTATGATCATATATTTGTAACCGGCGGCTTAGGACCGACTAAAGACGATATTACAAAAAAGGTTTTCTTAGAATATTTTGGAGGGAAGTTAAAACTACATCAGGATTTGCTTTTGAATCTAAAAGAGCGATTTGAGAGCAGAGGATGGATATTTCATAAATCTAATATTGGGCAGGCGGAATATCCTGACAGTTGTGAAATAATTCCGAATGAATTAGGCTCAGCGCAGGGAATGATTTTCAAGAAGGGAAACTCGATTTTTTATTCAATGCCGGGCGTTCCGCACGAAATGGAATCTCTGCTTACGGAGTGTGTTATACCTCGCATCATTAGAAACAGTAAAAAGCGCAAGATAAAATTTAGAACCCTTTGCACTGCGGGAATCAGCGAATCGGGGATTTCGGAACTGATTGAGCCTCTGCGTCCTGATTTAGGTGATATTTCTATAGCGTATCTTCCCGGTTACGGCGGCACACGGATTCGGTTTACGGCAACAGGAACTGACGAAAAAGAAGTTAGCGCAAGATTGGAAAACTCCGTTCATTTAATTTCGCAAAATCTGCCCGATTATATTTATTCTACAGATGGAGAAACGATGCCGGAAGTTGTCGGTAAAAAACTCAGAGAGAAAGACCTCACAGTCGCTGTAGCAGAATCATGTACGGGCGGACTAATACAGGATAATCTAACCGATATACCCGGTTCGTCACTCTACTTTTTAGGGGGAGTCGTATCATACAGCAATGAAGTCAAAATCGATTTACTCGGAGTAAATAAAGAAACAATTGAAATTAAAGGAGCGGTGAGCTCCCGGACCGCTATTGAAATGGCGGAAGGAATCAGAAAAAAAATGAATAGCGATATTGGGCTTTCTGTTACCGGAATAGCAGGACCGGACGGAGGTACAGAAGATAAACCTGTTGGTCTGGTTTACGTTGGATATTCAGATTCCGCCGGAAGTGAATATCGGAAATTCCAGTTTGGGGATTCACGAAATATAAATAAGCATAGAAGCGCTGCTGCCGCTCTATTTTTTCTATTGAAAAAGCTAAAGGATAAATAAGTTAGCGTACGAGAAGCATCTTCTTGACCGAATGAAAATTTCCAGTTCTAAGCGAATAAAAATAGATACCCGAAGAAACTGCAACACCTGAATTTGAGTCACCTTTCCATACAATGGTGTGCCTTCCGGGTTCCAGCGCCTGGTCAGCGAATGTTTTTACCACCTCTCCTAATAAATTGTAAATTGTGAGTCGAATGTCTCCTTGAACGGTTAAATCGAATTCAATAGTTGTTGAAGGATTAAATGGATTAGGGTAATTGTTAAGCAGTTGATATTCTTTTGGAATGTTTGACCTGATTTCAAACTCAAATTCTTGAACAGCTGATTCTATCTTCTCTCCATCTTTTCCTCTAAAGTCATAGGCGACTGTCAATGTCCCCGAATAACCGGAAGCATTGGATTGAATATTTAATTTGATCAATTGATCTCTCCAGTCGCTGAGCGAATATCCGTCTATGGGAGCAATAACGACCTCTGCTGTGCCAATAGAGTTTTCAATGCGTTCTATGTAAATACTCTGCCTGTTATCTGCGTAAGAATCTGTAAGCGATAGGTCTGCAATTTTAATTTTGCTATCATAAAAAAACTGTATCCGTCCCGACCAGACATTTTCTGTTTCAGGAATAGCGATGTAAACATCAATACTGCTGTCTTCGTTCTCTCTTGATTCGATTAGAAGGGCAGGAGAGCCGTTCGAGCCGGAAAATTCTGTAATAGGCTTTGAACTTGAACCTCCATTGGCCTCTAACGACCAATTCCACATTTGTATAAAGGGGAGTAAATCCTCAAAATCCACAACACCGTCTCTCTGAACAACTAAATTTGGAACAGTGCCGGTTGTGGGGCCGGTCTCCCTGATGGTGTCCTGCGCGAGCCAGCTGTTTTGAAACCCGGCGATATCATCGAAATCGATACGCAAATCCCCCGAAAAGTCTCCCACTTTGTTATGTACTATAAAATCATTTGTTTCTATGAAGGGGCTTCTATCATTATCTCTTGCTGCTAATCTAAGTCTGACATCGGCGGCGAGATGAAATCCCAAATCAATCACAGAATCCCAAATAAAATCCGGTGTATAATTCGTCGGTAAGAGGCCTGAAGATTCTCCATTGGACGATCCGAATTTCCATGTAATACCCCCGTCTCGGCTGATTTGCACATCAATAGAAAGCGTATCGCCTTCTACGTCAGCTATTTCCATCGGGATTGTTATTTTTCCCGTGATAGTGTTTGGTATTGAACTGACCGAAATTACTTCGGGTATTTCATTGTTGTCTACGTGGACATCGGGCCACTCGAACCATCCTCCGGGATTCTTATCTCTTGCCATAATTCTAAAACCTGCATGTAAGCGATCTTCGTGTGAAAGCTGCCCGATTGAATCGGAATGCCAGGTAAGAGTTCCGCTATATCCGCCGGGAAACAGCTCGTCCAATTGTCCGGTGATGTCTGCATCAATCCAGGGCGAATTCGGGTTTCTTCTAAATTCAACGTCAAGAAAAACGGAATCGGATTCTTCGTCTATTATCTGATATTGAAATATAAAATCGCCTTGAAGTTCTGACGGAAATCCGGTGTTGATAAAAACCGCGGGTGCGCCGATGTTATCCATAAGCAGGGAAACCGATCCGGGATTACCTGCGTCATTATCGTGCGGAATTAGTCGTAATAATGCACCGCCTACAAATCTTGGAATATCCCGCAATGAATTCCAGGTTATATTTCCGGATTTTAACGTTAATCCGGATGTATCCCCGGTAACATCCGCCAGGGACCAGGAAGAACCGTTGTTGGTTGAATATTCCACTCTTATCCCATATGTGTCATCTTCATTGTCAGAAATATTATAGCTGATAATAGCATCGCCGCGAAATTCGTTTACCGGCCCTGAGATAAATATGGAGGGTATATCATTATTATCTAAATGAAATGCATTAGTAGCTGCCGCATCTCCAATATCGTTATCGGACACAATGATTTTAAAGAATGTGTTAGTTTCGTCTATACCGGGAATATCGTTGAGAGACGACCACGTTAATTCGCCTGAATAATTAGCTGATGTTATATTTGGTATAGAAAGGGCAAATTGCCATGTACCGTCAACATTATATTCTCCGATGATATTAAGATCATCTCCTTCAGGATCAGAAAGCGCATAAGTTATAATTACATCTCCCGAACTTTCGCCGGATGGAGTTTCTATAGTCAGTTTCGGAGTGAGGTTATTATCAAGAAGGAAAAAAGAACTCACACCCGGAGCTCCTGTCCCACTAGAATCGGATGGAGTGACACGAATTAAGGTGTTAGGGGAGTCAATGCCATCGGCGTCCGTGAGAGAAATCCAACTAAAAGTGCCTGAATACGCAGGAGGCAATAGCGCTGATATGTCACCGGTTGTAGTCGCCGTCACCCAATCACCGCCGATGTTATATTCCACTTTCAAATCAACAGCGATATTTTCTGCGTCACTAATGATAAAATTAAATGATACATCGCCAGATAACTCTCCACCGCCGACCAAATTTATGATTATTGAGGGAGTAACAGAAAAGGCAAAAGAATTAAATGTGAAAACTATTCCTAAAACTGAAAACAGGTGAATGATATTAGTTTTATTCAGCAATGATTATTCCATCCACTCTACGGGATATGGCGACATTATTATTATCAGAATTCCTGAAAATAGATCCATCGGTGAATTTGATTGTAGATAATCCCGGTAGAAGCGGAACAACTCTGATTATGGCTAATTTACCGGTACCATCAACGCTAAAAGGCGTACCTCCGGCGACTGCCATATTCAGTGTAACAATTCCAAGACTATTTGAGATTTCAGGAGTCATAAACAGTATCGTTCCGCCATTTTCGGCCATTATGAATTCAGAGTCCAAGGGAGCTGATACGCTTTCGATACTTAGCGAATCGGGATCATATTGAAGGACAATTTTTGCGCCGGTGAGGTTTTTGACCTCTTCGGCATAAATTTCCATTTCAAAAGCAATTCCTACACTGACATTAGTTTTTTTTCTTGGGTGAAATCGCAAAGAGGAACCATCAATTTCATCTACTCGAAATTCATAAATTGTAGAAGGATTCTCGACTTCACCATTTGGATAATGGGTTTTAATCTCAAAGATATTAAGCGTATCAGTGAGAAAGGTAAACGTTGTTTCCCGGGAAGTAGATACGGCGCTGAACTCTTGGTTGTTTAATTTAAACGACCAGGCGATATTAACATATTCAGAGGTATCAATGGCAGTACCTTTCGGCGAGCCGGAACGGGTGGAGCTCCAGCTGAAAGTTGTGGTATGCTCATTTATTATCAATGCCGGTTTTTGGATAAACAGTGTTTTTGGCGGTTTATAGAATTGTGAACTTGGGTCCCAAACGTTTGCATAATCGGTAGCGTCAGGCGCATCTTCTACTAACGAACAACTGATAAACAATGCCATTAAAATGAAAATAATAGACTTTTTCATAACTAAAACCGAGCATCCCAAGATAATAATAACGCTTCGCTCTGTGGAGAATAACTTAATGAAGGAAATTTTGCCTTCTCGGATTCCCAAGGGTCTCTAATAGCGGGTGGAAAAGTAAGGAATGCGTCAGCGACACTAATAAACCATAACGCGCTTGTTACTCCCATCGCAATAAAACCAATTCTTCTTTTGTTGTTCGCATCATCGAGTGCTGCATCCATGCGTGTCCTGTTAATGTCAATTTGACTATCAACATTCAGTGATTCAATATACTTGTCTCTTCTGAACTCATATTTTTTAAGAGCGCCGGCATATAGGCGGTCCATATAGACGCTTGCTACAATTGCGGAAGATGTGGCTATAGGGAAAAATGCCGCTCTTTTCCAATGTTCGGAATATGTCTGACCCATACCGGGTATTACAAATGAGTAAAAGGCTGCGAGATATTTTGATTTACGCTCAAGCACTATTTCGATATGCATTGGATCATAACTGGCAACATCTGTTATGACAGTTTTATCATAGTAGCCGATATGACCGGCGGTAACATTATATTCGCCCCAAAATACTCTGGTATCCTTATAGGGAATCTCTCCAAGAGAAATATCGTTGATAGTCAAATGAGCGCCGTATGGTAAGCCGGAAATGTAAAGCTTGCCCAATTTAAATCTAAAATTAACAACTACTATAGCTTCGGGTTCGTTCAAAGTAATGTAGATTTTCTCAACTCTCTCCTTAAATTCTTTTCTGTTTACCACTCTGATTGAATGTCTGCCAAAGCTGATATTTGACGTGGAAAATGGAGTCTTGCCGACTAAAATACCGTCCACATAGACGGCAGAGCTGTCCGCATCACTTTTCACTGTAAGCGAGGCGGACTGTTGGTTTTTTGCTTCATCAAGCAGGTCATCGATCAGAGGAGGAATTTCATTATTTATTAAATGAGTTAAATCTCCTCTAATCGTTTTAGAAATCGAATTCATTTGTTTGGATTGACTCGAACTTACAAGAATCAAGTAAATACTTAAACCATTTGGGACGATCTTGATTTCTCCACCAATAGCAAAATCCACTTCGACGTTTTTTCCAAAATTAGCAAGACATTCAATATTCACACAAGTTGATTTGGTGTTTAGACCCTGACTTTGCAGTATTATCTTGACCTGATCGGGTCCCAGGACATAATAATTACTCCTCTTTCTAAGTATAGTTTGAAATTTAGTTCTGATTCGAGAACGGTTTCTCCGGCTGATTTCATCCATACTCAACGGATATACCGCCAATCGTTGAGTGCTCGATATTATTGTTACCTCTTGAGGATTACTACTTTTTTGTTGTGCGGTTAAATTCCCGGCTACAAGTGAAATGAGAATGACCGACATTGTAACGATTCTTAACATTATTTTAATCTGCTATCCAATCAATAGTGGTTTAGCGAAAAAGTTATTTTTGTCAACATGCAAAGTCAAGTCATCAAACGTTTATTCTGATTCCGGTGTTTTATATCTTACTATATAAAATAATAACTTTCTATCACCGTTTTCTTTTGCTTAACAGAACGATTTTATATAGATTAAAGGTTTGTATTGATATGAATATTAGGACATTTATAGCCCTTGAAATTTCGGATGTCATAAGGAACCAAATCACTATTATTCAAAAACAGCTTACAAATAAAGGTGCTGAACTGAACTGGATAAAAAATGAAAATATTCATCTTACTCTACGGTTCTTAGGTGAGATTGATGATAATAATCATAATAAAATATTTGAAGCGATGAATAAAGTAGCCGAGAATGCGCGTTGTCTCAATTTATCCCTGACAGAATTGGGGATGTTTTCTGATAAATATAATCCAACTGTTATTTGGGTCGGAATTGGTGGTGAAGTTGAAGAATTAAGACAGGTGGCTGAGAGATGTGATTATTACCTCACGGCCAGCGGGTTTGAGATTGAGAAAAGATATTTCAAACCGCATATTACTATTGGCCGCATAAAGAAATTGACAGATAAAAAACTATTTATTTCAGAAGTAAATGGAATAAAAATAGACCAAACAGCATTTAAGATAAAAAAACTGAATGTAGTAAAAAGTGATTTAAAGCCCACAGGGGCTAACTATACGAATTTACACACTGTCCATTTTTATAATTAGGAGATTTTAATGGCAAAATCAGATGAGGCTAAAGCGAAAGCAGTCGAGCTGGCAATGGCTCACATAGATAAACAATTTGGTAAAGGTTCTATAATGTTACTTGGTGATGATGCCGCAATGTTTAAAGTAGATTCTATTCCAACCGGAGCACTTTCTCTTGATGCCGCTTTGGGAATCGGCGGCGTACCTCGGGGAAGAGTCGTGGAAATATATGGACCGGAAGCATCGGGTAAAACTACGTTAAGCCTTCATATATTAGCGGAGTCACAAAAGTTGGGCGGTAAAGTAGCGTTTATTGATGCCGAACATGCATTAGACGCTCGTTATGCCCGAAAATTGGGTGTTGTAACCGATGAACTTTTGCTTTCACAGCCTGATTCGGGTGAACAGGCTTTGGAAATTACAGAAACGCTTGTTAGAAGCAACGCGATTGATACCATCGTCATAGACTCTGTGGCAGCGCTGGTTCCACGTGCCGAACTTGAGGGGGAAATGGGAATGTCTCATATGGGACTTCAAGCCCGCCTTATGTCTCAGGCACTGAGAAAACTGGCTGCCGTCATAAAAAAATCTAACACTTGTGTTATCTTTATCAACCAAATACGAGAGAAAATCGGTGTTATGTTCGGAAACCCGGAGACGACTACAGGCGGTCGTGCGTTAAAATTTTATGCTTCGGTAAGGATGGATATAAGGCGAATAGGCGCCATAAAAGAAGGCTCGGTTTCTGTAGGTAATAGAGTTAGAGTGAAAATCGTGAAGAATAAAATGGCGCCTCCATTCAGGGAGGTAGAGCTTGATATTATGTACGGCTTAGGAATTTCATATGAAGCGGATATTCTTGATTTGGCTTTAGAAGCCGGATTTATTAACAAAATGGGCAGCTGGTATTCATATGGTGACGAAAGACTCGGTCAGGGTAGAGAGAACACCAAAATATACTTACATGACAATAAAGATGTGATGAAAGAGTTAGAACAAAAAGTTAAAGTTCATCTTGGAATTATTCCTGGTGCTGAGCCGGATAAAAAAGATAATTCCAAAGAAGTTGACACGAAAGAAGATGCCGAGAAAGAATAATTGCCAACTAAGACCGGTGAATCGTACCAAACTGTGAAATATACAAATCAATCAAATCTGAATTTTAATCCTCTTGCTAAGGCGAAGGATAGTGCTTTGGTATTTCTAAGCCATCGCGACCGTTCTGTTAAAGAGATGATAGATAAATTGCACAAAAAAGGGTATGAGCCTGAAATTATTAAAAAGGTAATTCATATCCTTTTGCAATCAGATCTCTTGGACGATGAAAAATTCGCAATGCTTTTTTCGAGAAGTAAGGTAGAAGCAAGATCGTGGGGACCTGATAAATTACGGTATGAGCTTACTTTAAAGGGTATAGATAAAGAAATACTTGAGATAACTATTGACAAGATATATGAAAAATACAGTCAATATGACTTAATAAGGACTTTGCTCTCAAAGAGAATAAAAAGCGATTCTGAAGTGAACGCAAAAGAAACGAAAAAGCATGTCGATTTTCTGAAAAGACGGGGATACAGATGGGACGTTATTCGGGAAGCTATCGCAGATATTGAAACATTATCAATTGATTAGATGAAAACGGCAAACGAAATAAGAGAGGAATTTCTACAATATTTCAAAGATAAGGAACATGAAATTGTTCCTTCGACTCCTGTAGTACCGGCTGACGATCCGACATTATTGTTCATCAACGCGGGAATGAACCAGTTTAAAAATATCTTTATTGGTACGGAAAAATCCAAATATATTCGGGTAGTTGACACCCAAAAATGCATCAGGGTAAGCGGAAAGCATAACGACCTTGAAGATGTAGGAGTTGATACATCACATCATACTTTTTTTGAAATGCTCGGGAATTGGTCATTTGGTGACTACTATAAGAAGGAAGCGATCGAATGGGCTTGGGAACTCCTCACGAAGATTTGGGGATTGGATGGGGAGCGGATATGGGCAACAGTTCATGACAGTGATGATGAGGCAAAAAAATTATGGACTGAGGTTACTCCAATCAAAGCCGAAAAGGTTTTAATGTTTGGCGACAAGGATAATTTTTGGGAGATGGGAGATACCGGTCCGTGCGGACCTTGTTCGGAGATACACTACTATATTGGCGAGGATATCAATAATCAATCTGCCGATAAGATTAACTCTGATGATCCTGATTACCTGGAAATATGGAATTTGGTTTTTATTCAGTATAATCGGAATTCAAAAGGAGAAAAGAAGGAACTGCCCTCAAAACATGTTGATACCGGAATGGGTTTAGAACGCGTTGTATCTCTCATTCAGGGGAAGAAATCAAATTATGATACTGATATCTTTACCCCGATTATTAAAAAGATTGAATCGCTCACAGGCAAAAAATATGAGGGGGACGATCAAGTATCCTTTAGAGTCATAGCCGACCACTTACGTTCCTTAAGTTTTTCCATTGCCGACGGGGTTCTCCCTTCAAACGAAGGAAGAGGATATGTCCTCAGACGATTACTACGGAGAGCAGCACGGTTCGGCAGAAATCTCGATATGCACTCGCCGTTTATTTATAAATTAGTGTCAACTCTATCCGATATGATGGGAAATACATTTCCCGAGCTTCCTGAAAATCTTAAACACATTGAAAAGGTGATTCATTCTGAAGAAGAGAGTTTTGGTGAAACAGTGGACAGAGGAATCGAAATTTTCAATCAGACGCTAAAAAAAGCCAAAAAAGAAAATAAATCACTGATTTCCGGTGAAGATGCCTTTAAGTTGTATGACACGTATGGATTTCCATTAGACCTTACTGAACTAATGGCAAGGGAGAAAGGATTTAGCGTTGACATAAACGCCTTCGAGAAAGAGATGGATGTTCAGAGAAAAAGAAGCCGATCCGGGAAAAAATTTAGCGTGGACAGTCTCATTCCTGAAGGTGTAGAAATTAAAGTCGAAGCAACACAGTTTTTAGGTTATGAAACACTTGAAGCTGATAGTGAGATAACTCAGATTATTACCAATAAAAACAAAAGCATAAGTCTTTTACTTAAAGCAACACCTTACTATGCGGAATCAGGCGGTCAGATAGGCGATACCGGACTGCTTACCAATGATACTCTGGAAATTAGTGTTACGGATACACAAAAAATCGGAGGATCCCACTATCTTCATATAGGTAAAGTTATAAAAGGTAAACCCAAAGTAGGTATGAATATTAAGGCTTCCGTCACGAGTGAGCGTAGGAAAAACATCCTTCCGAATCATACTGCTACTCATCTTATGCATGCCGCATTAAGAGAGGTATTAGGAGATCACGTGCGGCAAGCCGGTTCTCTTGTTGATGCTGACAGATTAAGGTTTGATTATACACATTTTGAAAAACCGACTATAAAACAATTGAAGGAAATAGAAAAGATTGTCAATGATAAAATCAGAGAGAATATCAAATTGAATACGACCATCACAACATTTAATGAAGCAAAAAAAGCCGGTGCCATGGCACTGTTCGGTGAAAAATACGGTGATGAAGTTCGAATGGTTGAGGTGGGCGATTTTAGCAAAGAACTATGCGGAGGTACGCATGTTAACAGAACCGGCGATATCGGTCTATTTGCTATAACGCAGGAATCAAGTGTGTCATCAGGAGTCCGAAGATTAGAGGCAGTTACAGGTGAAGGAGCGATAAAGTATTTTCAGAATAATCAATCAGTTTTATCCGAAATTGAAGAACTTCTGTCAGTCAAAGGAGATTCGATACCTGCGAGAGTTAAAGTACTTTCCGATGCGAACAAAAAATTAGAGAAAAAACTGAAGACTTCCGCGGTTTCTTCTAAATCTCTTGAATTGGATGCATGGCTTAAGTCTGCCATAGAGGTAGACGGTATCAAACTTGTGGCAAAAATAATTAAATCATCCTCTATAGAAGAGATGAAACAGATCGCCGATAAACTAAGAGATAAAATGGATAGCGGAGTTGGGGTTCTCGGGGCAGAGATAAAAGGTAAAGCGCAGCTTGTGGTCATTGCCTCAAAAGATGTAATTAAGAAATATGGTGTGAGCGCAAATTCCATTGTAAAAGAACTTAGCTCAATGATAGAAGGCGGCGGGGGTGGAAGCGACCATATGGCAACCGCCGGTGGGAAACGACCTGAATTACTTGATAAATCTATAAAACAGGCTAAATTCGTGTTGGCTAAATTAATAAAGAAGAAGTAAAGGGAAATTAGTATTGGAGAAACTGTTAAATGAAATAAGCGTTCCGGGAAGAATAGGTTATTCTCTTCCCGGGTTAGATATAGAAGAGAGACATTTGAATGATCTAATTCCGGACAAGTACTTATCAGACACAAAACCTTCTCTTCCTGAAGTTAGCGAACCTGAAGTAGCGCGGCATTTTATAAATATAAGTGTGACAAATCACCACATCGATAAAGGGTTTTATCCACTTGGATCATGCACGATGAAGTATAATCCGAAGATAAATGAAGCGGTGGCAAGGTTATCTGGTTTTGCAAATATTCATCCTCATCAGCCTTTGTCCACTGTTCAGAGCGCGCTTCAAATGCTTTACGAACTCGAACAGATGTTATGTGGTTTTACAGGATTGGACTCGTTTACTCTTCAGCCCGCAGCCGGATCACAAGGCGAACTGACCGGAATAATGATGATGAGAAAATATCATACGGATAATGGAAATCCGAGAACAAAGGTATTAATACCTGATTCTGCGCATGGCACAAATCCGGCAAGCGTTGTAATTAGCGGATATGAATCTATGCCAGTAAAATCGGACGATAGGGGGCTTGTTGATGTAAATGATTTGAAATCCAAGCTTGATGAGAATGTAGCGGGGATGATGATTACTAATCCAAATACGCTTGGTTTGTTTGAAGAACGGATTCTTGAAATTTCAAGGATGATTCACGATGTCGGCGCTCTGCTTTATATTGATGGGGCAAATTTTAATGCGCTAATTTCTCAGATGAAACCTGCTGAAATGGGATTTGATATTATCCATCTTAATTTGCATAAAACTTTCAGTACTCCCCACGGCGGCGGCGGACCTGGTTCAGGTCCGGTGGGAGTAGTTTCAAAACTTGATAAGTACCTACCTATACCAAAGGTGCAAAAGAATACTGAAAGTTATACATTAAGTTATGATTATCCTGATAGCATTGGACGTATTCACGGATTTTATGGGAATTTCGGTGTTTTAGTCCGGGCTTTTACCTATATAAAGTTAATGGGTGTGGATGGATTCAAATCAGCGTCAACTAACGCAATTATCAATGCAAATTACTTAAAGTCACTTGTTAAAGACAAATATGATATTCCGTTTGCTCAGCATTGTATGCACGAATTTGTTGCAAGCGCTGAAGCTCAAAAGAAACGTGGAGTGAAAGCGGGAGATATAGCTAAAAGATTACTCGATTTCGGGGTACATGCGCCAACCGTGTATTTCCCACTGATAGTTAAAGAAGCATTGATGATAGAACCCACTGAATCAGAATCAAAAGCAACGCTTGAAGATTTTGCTTCCATACTCAAACAGATTGATGAAGAGATAGACTCCGATCCCCAAAAAGTTTTAGATGCACCTTTCGATACACCTGTTAGAAAATTGGATGAGGCGACGGCAGTTCGTCATTTACGCTTAACCTGGGATGCTGTAGAATAAAATATGGAATATCTCAAAACAGCATATGGTTATCAGGTTCGCATGGAAACGGGAGAGGAAATTCAAAGGACTCTTTCAGAATTAATGGATAATCTGAATTTACAAGGCGGTGTTGTAATGGGAATTGGAGCATTGTCCTCCTATTCACTCGGCTATTATGACATTCATAAAAAAGAATATATACGCAAAGATTATAATGAAAACGTAGAACTGTTATCTTGCATTGGGAATATGGCACATAAGGGCGAAAAGAAAATTGCTCATCTTCATGCAATAATATCAAATGTTAATATGGAAACTCGAGGTGGACATCTGTTTGAGGGGATTATTTCCGCAACCGGTGAATTTTCACTAATAGATTCAAAAGTAAGGATGAACAGACTCGACAGTGATGCGGCATTACCTCTGCTAAATCTCACCGATAAATAAGTGCATATCTAAAGTAATACATCAACTTCGCTCTTTACCTTTACTGAATATTCATATTATCTTTTTCGATAGATAATCTCATGACTAAACTTTCTGAATACACCTCTGATTCTGTAGCAAAAGCATTTGCCGATATACGAAAATCTCACGATGAAGGGAATTCCGGTCGAGATACATCATTAAAACTAACACAACTTGCAAATTCGGCCGTCATCTCAATATCAAAATCTTTGGGAATAAAAGGAGTGGCTATCTGCGCTATGGGCGGATTCGGAAGATGTCAATTATCACCATACTCTGATATTGATTTACTTACGGTTTATATAGAAGAGTCTAAGACAGAAAAAGAATCGATCGCTAAATTGGTTCGTACTTTATGGGATTTAGGATGGACTGTATCGCACAACTTTGTAAATATGATTGAATTAAAAGATCAAGCGTTGTCGGACTTGCATTTCTTTTCTTCTTTACTGGATCTTAGAATTATTCAATCAGAAACTGAAGTACTGGCAGCTCTAATAAATGTTTTGCAGAGTGAAATATTCCCTTCGCGTTTTAAGACTTTTCCATTTCTTAAACTAAAGGAAATCCATTCTCGCCATAAAAAATTTGGCTTGACGAGTAGAATGTTAGAGCCGAATATAAAGGAGAGCGCAGGCGGTCTCAGGGACGTGCATTCGCTCATATGGCTATATCTTACTTCCGATTTGCTTCACCCTCTTGAGGATGTTTCTCTTTATCCGCGGCATGATGAAATTATAAATAAGTTATCAAAAAAACATGGATGGCATAATGCTCTGACCGAGCGACTTTTAGAGGCAACAGACTTGATGCTGCGAGTGAGGCACGAAATCCACTATTTAAAAAAGAGTAATAACAACTATCTGACGTTTGATATTCGCGACCAAGTCGCAAATAATTTGTCGATAGCAAATGAAGATGTACAAACTTTTTTAAGAAATTATTACAGAGCTTCGCGAAATATTTCAAGAGCGTTAAGGCTTTCGGAGGAATATACAAATGATTCTTCCGCACCCGCATTATCACATAAAGAAAAGCACAAAGAAATATTTTCAAATATATTCTCTGATGGGAACCGACTCTATTTAACAAATTACGATTCTATCTTACTTGAAAATAAAATTGAAAAAATAATGGACTTGTTTCGATATTCTAAGATAAGCGACCTAAGATTATCCTCAGGACTTCTCTATAAAATAGAACATCAGATAATTGGCCAAAAATATTCTTCGGAGGATAAACAGAAATCCGCTGATATATTCTTTTCGCTGTTCAGCGATGTCTCCAATCTTGCCTCAATATTAAGACAGCTTTTTGAGTCAGGGCTGTTACAATTACTTATTCCCGAACTTGATGATATATACTGCTATGCTCCGAAGAGTAAATATCATTACTACACTACGGATGAGCATACAATGAGAGCCTTAGAGGTATTAGAGGAATTGGCTGATTTGCAGGGTTTTGGAGAACTGAATGAGTTGATGAGAAATATTGGGAATATGGAAGAATTGCTATTGGCTGTCCTGTTTCACGATATGGCAAAGCCCTTTGAAAAAACAGAAGCGCAACACGTAGTCGAAGGAGCGAATAAAACTGAATTAATCCTTATAAAGATGAATTTCAAGGGCGATGTTGAATTGGTAAAAACCTTAATTAAGAACCACCTGCTGATGGAGCACGTTGCATTTAGACGTGATTTGATGCTTCATGAGACAATTGAAAAATTTGTTAGTTTAATAAATAAGAAATCAATATTGGATTGTTTGTATCTATTGACGTATGCAGACCTATACGCTGTTAATCCCAACGTGTGGTCAGAATGGAAAAAATCATTGCTCAGTCAGCTCCATAGAAATACAGTGGATTATTATAGCGGATTGCGCCTGACAGATGTGCAAGAATTTGATGAAGCATTAATAAAAGAGCTGAGTGAAGTGTACAAAGTTGATAAGATACGAAAAATTCTTAAAATGCTTCCGGCATCATATCAAAGAGATTTCGACAGCCGCCAAATAATAGAACATTTTAAGATGGCTGATAATGTTGGAAACAAATCAGTATGCTTGGAGAGTAAAAGTTATTACAATTTCAGCGGAGTTACGGTAGTTACAGGTGATAGGCCATTTCTGTTATCCGATATTTGCGGAGTATTTGCTGTAAATGATGTGAGCGTATTTGAAGCAAAAATATATACGAGGGAGGATGGAATCATTATCGATAATTTCCATGTAGTATCCTCTGAACATGGCGGTCCCTTGGAAAGTGAACTAATAGTAAAGCTTGAACAAGAGATGATAAAGGTACTGAATAATCAGATAAGTACAGATGACTTGTTTAAGAATCACATGAAACGTTGGAAATGGAAAAAAACTGAAAAAGTCAGAATTCCAATTCGCATAGAATTTGAAGAAACAAAGAAGTTTTCTATTATCGATATTACCGGTGGTGATAAACCAGGGTTACTTTATTCTTTTACAAGAGCTCTATCAAAAATGGGACTAATAATCTATTCCGCTAAAATCTCCACAAAGGTAGATGGTTTAATAGATTCCTTTTATTTACTTGATGAAAAGGGCAACAAAGTAGGGATAAATGTAAGCGAAGACGAAATCAGAGAAGCTATAATTAGTGAAATAGAGAAAGATGTTTTATGATCAATTTTCCAAAGCCTGATTTAACCTCTCTACTATCTCTTTAACTAAATCAGCATATTCTTTCAGCATTTCAGTTAAATTATTGCTCTGAGTTAAACCAATTACTTCAGAAAGATATTGTATATCAGCCGATTTATCAGGTAATATTCCATTGGATTTATTCAGCGACATATATAAATGTTGATCTACAAAGCGGTAAAATTTATATGCTGTAGAAAGTTCATTACTATCATTTGAATTTATAACTCCGGCAATCTCTAGCTGCTCCAGTAAACCGATTGTCGAATGGTATGATGTAAGAATATGATATTTAGAGCTATAGCGTAATTGATATAACCACACTATATTTTGAATATCATGCATACCTCCTTCATTCCATTTCAAATTGAATTCTCCTGAGATATGTTTTTCTTTTCGGGTTTTTTGTGTTAGATCTTGCAGCGATTTCTTATCGTTTTTAATTAAACCCCGTTGGTGAACGGCGGCCCTAATCAATCCACCGACATTATCATTGGCATTATGACTGTTCCAGATACTACGCGTATTCATGTACGCTAATATTTCCCATGGAGCAGCACGATCGTCCAGGTAATGTAATAGATCAGGTAAAGTAGCTATAAGCATAGCATTCCTACCTTCAGGGCGCATCCGATAATCTATTTTATAAAGCGTGGGAGAGCCATTACTTCCGGAAATCAGGTCACTAAATAGCTGCGCGAATTTAGTACCGGTTTCAATATCTCTTGTGTTTACCTTTTGATTATCCTGTGGAGCTAAAACGAATATCAAATCAACATCGCTTGCAAAGCCGATTTCTTTCCTTCCCAAATTACCTAAGGTGAGAAGGGATAACGGAATATTCAATCCATTAGTGGAGTATATTAGTTCAATTGATTCTTTAAGAATCAGATCTGCTATATTGGTCAAAGCATTTTCAATTGATTCTAATGAGCGATTCCCGAGTAAATACCAAAGATAGACTACTATTTGCTGCTTGATCATAAAGGAATAAGATGAATTAGCGAAATCTGAAAAGTTTTTCTTATTTCTTGTTTCAAATATAAAAGATTTTCGTAGGTTTGATTGATTTAATAAATCACCGGGTTGGAATATAGAATCAAAAATTTCAGGTTTTGAAGCTAACTGATCTACTAATTTTGATGAACTACCGGTTAAAAATATCAAAAGCTTAAGGAAATCGGGTCTTTCTATAAAAAGATCGTATAAAGCGCCCGGTGCAGCATAAGAGTGAACGATTTTTTCAAGGTTATTAAGAGCAATATCCATATTTGCGGATCTGTATAAATTATGATACAATAAATTCCAAACCTTCCTGAACTTCAGTTGAACAGATTCAGGGAAGATATTGGGAGGGTGACCCTTGGAAAGAAATCTAAGATTCCTCAATGAAGACTTTCTGTCGTTAAATCCCATAGTTGCCACTACATCAAGCGCCACTTCATCTGTGTCTTCGGAGTTAAAAATCAAATCGGTATTGATCTCTTCGGATTCTGTTTTGAAGATATCATTGAAGATTGCTCTAACGTTTTTTCGTGTCCTGCTGATTTCCTTTTCTAAGTCTTCCCATTTATTAAGTGACATTCTCTTTGCAAGGCTATGTTTGCTATTAGTATCCGACGGCAATGAATGTGTTTGACGGTTATGAGGATATTGTAACGAATGTTCAAGATTGCGAAAAAACACATATGAATCATATAATAATTGAGATTCGCTTGAAGATAGTTTACCTTTACTTTTCAAAAGTTTTATGGACTCGATAGTTCCATTCCCGCGTAGTGATTTGTCAATTCCACCGTATAAATGCTGCAATGTTTGGCAAATAGATTCTATATCTCTAATTCCGCCCGAAAAAAGTTTAATATTGTTTGATGCATTTGGGATCCTTTCTGATCTGACTTTTATTTTATATATATCTTTAATATAGTTGATTTCGGGAGACCGAGCGTATACCCATGGTTTAATCATCTGCAAAAAGTGTTCACCGGTATCGGCATTCCCGGCGCTGATCCTTGCCTTGATAAGCATTTGTCGTTCCCAAGTTTGTCCGCTCTGCTCATAATATCGAAGATAGCTTGAAATATCCCGGACTATTGGGCCGGCTTCTCCGTGGGGGCGAAGTCTTAAATCGACTCGATACATCTGTAAGTCATCAGTTTTATCTGTTAAATATAGTGAGAGAAGGGATGCTAACTCAGAACAGTAAGAGTAAACTTCTGTCTTATCGAACGAATCAGAATTTGAATAATCATCCTGGTATAGATATAACAAATCTATATCCGAGCTATAATTTAACTCTTGTCCACCTAATTTTCCGACGCTGATAATACAAAACGAATTATTATCAATTTCGTATTTCTTACTTAACGAAAATTCTGCAAGAATCAATGAATTTTGGATTACAAAGTCTGCGAGAAGTGAAAGATTTGCAATAGTCGTTTCAAGGTTAGTCAATTTGATAATGTTACGTACACCTATATGAAAATAGGCCTTTTCCTTATATAAACGTAATTGGTGCAAGGCATCAGTTAAAGTAACAGCTGAGGTAGGCAGAAAATATTCGCTTTTGGGAAGAATCAGAAATTCATCATGAATATTATTTTTTAATATAAAATCAGAAAACATATCCGAACGGCGAATTATCACATCTGCGTAATACTCGCTATAACCAAATAATTTAATTAAGAGACTTATATTTGTGATGGAGTCAATACTTTTACCGATATCCGAGTAACAGCCTGCATCAATAAAACGTAAAAGAATATTTAATGCTTGATCAGGATTGGGATTATCAATAAACATATTCCGCAGATTTTCAAAAGATGCGTTATTTTTTAAATGGCCTGCGAGTGCGGTCAGGTTCTTTACGGCAGATTTTCGGTCTCTGAAGGGTGATAAGAACTCTTCAGATGGTTCCTTTTTATACGACATAGTTAAAGTTACAAATAATTATTATTCTGAAGGAAAAAGAATTTGACATTTTATACAATCTGAATTAATATGAATGAACTAATTATATGATTCAGAAGCCGAAACAACAAAGAATATAAACTGAAAAATTCTATTCTATCAGGCAATATTTATTTGCTGAAAATATGCCTTTTATTAACTTCTCCAATAGCAATTTAATGTGTTTAAAAATCCCCTATTATATTTGTATGGAAAAATCTGAAATTAAATCTAACGATGTTATTAACTAAGGCCCAATAATGACTAAAATTGTTATAAGTACGCAAAATGCGCCCGCCCCTGTTGGGGCATATAATCAGGCTATAGTCACAGGTAATCTGATTTTTGTATCTGGTCAAATCCCTTTGGACCCTGATACCGGTGAATTGATCGACGGAGATTTTAAGGCGCGCTGTAATAGGGTATTAGAGAATCTGAAAGCGATCGTAGAATCTGCCGGATCAAGTATTGATAAAATTGTAAAGACTAATGTTTATCTAACTGATCTATCTAATTTTTCGGAGGTAAACGAAACGTATGCTGAATTTTTCAAATACGATCCTCCTGCTCGAGCGGCGGTAGAAGTATCAAAATTACCGTTAGGCGTTGATATAGAAATTGAATGTATTGCAGAACTATAAAATATTTATATTATGAGTATCAAGTTAATTGTTAACCCGGCTGCGGGAAAGGGTTCGGCGTTAAAGAAAAGTAAAAAGGTAATAGCGGAGCTAAATCGCCGAGATGTTAAATTTGACGTCGAATATACCAACTATCCGCGCCACGGTGTCAGCATCGCAAAAGAGGCATCAAAATCATTCGAAAAAGTGATAGCGCTTGGAGGTGACGGGACAGTGAACGAAGTAGGAGAGGGCGTCGTAGGAACTGAAGCTATTTTAGGTCTGATACCGTTAGGTTCGGGAAATGATTTTGCAAAAATGCTGAATATTTCTTCTAATATACACGAATCAATTGATACAATTATAAATGGCAAAGTTCGTAATATTGACGTTATACGAGTAAACGACCGAATTAGTTTAAATACAGCAGGGGTAGGTTTCAACGGGGTGGTAAGCGATGTGACCGGAAAGGTCAAATTCCTTAGAGGACTACCGTTATATATTTACAGTGTTGTAAAAACCGCCATTCGTTATAAAGCCATTCCCTTAAAAATAACTGTTGATGATAAGGTAGTTGAAGATATTATATTCATGGTGTCAGTATGCAATTCGAAAAGTGAAGGCGGCGGCTTTATTGTAGCGCCTGATGCGGAAATTGACGATGGAATATTGGATGTTACTATCATGCGCGACGCTTCTTTGTTTAAGTTGCTGCTGAACATTAGGAGTGCAATGAATGGTAATCTAAATAAATTGGATGAAGTTGATACTATTCGAGGTGAAAATATAACAATAGAAAGTGATTTTCCTATGCCATTGCATGTGGATGGCGAGGTTGTATCAAACTCCTCCGGTAAAATTTCTGCTTCAATACTTAAAGCAGCGCTTAAAGTCCTATCCAATTGAAATAAATGCGACTATATCATCCCCTCATATTTTTTGTTTTATTCTTCAGTATACCTGAAATCAATAACGCTCAAATCACAACCAGGAATTTCGCAATTTCAGATGATGCTGATCTCAACGATAGCTATACTTCGAAATCGCCAAAAGGCGCTTTGATACGCTCTCTGATTTTACCGGGTTGGGGACAGGTATATAACAGGAAGTTTATTAAAGCACTCGTATTTCTTGGAGGAGAATTTTACTTTATGTCCCGCTATTTGAAATTAGACGATGAATTGAAAACTCTTGAAGATACTTATAATGCCGGCTTGGCGAGCAACACTATCACAGGTATAAGTGCTTTAGATATTGAGGACAAAGAACAGGGAAGAAATGGCTGGGGATGGTTATTTGGTGCCGGATATTTGCTTGCAATGGGTGATGCATTTGTAGATGCCCATTTAGACGGAATATCCATTGATGATGAATTCTCAGTTAAACTAATAAGTAACAACCGTAAGAGTGATCTATCAATGCAATTACAGTTTAATTTCTAAACTATAGGAACAAGAATGAATTCTAACACAGCAGAAAGGGAAAAATGGGGATCTAAAATCGGTTTTATTTTAGCGGCAGCAGGTTCTGCGATTGGATTAGGGAATATATGGAAATTTCCTTATATGACCTATACCAATGATGGCGGAGCATTTGTGCTGATGTATCTTATTTCTATCCTTTTGATTGGATTGCCGATAATGATAGCTGAAATTATTATTGGAAGAAGAACTCAGCTGAGTCCTGTGGGAGCGATGGCTGCATTAGGTGGGAAAAATTGGACTTGGCTTGGTTGGCTTGGCGTTGCAACGGGCTTCATAATTCTTTCTTACTATAGTGTGGTCGCAGGCTGGACCTTGGAATATGTTGTGAAATCTGTTTCCGGTGCGTTTAATAACCAAACAACAGACCAGGTTACTCAACAGTTTGTAGATTTTGTTTCTGACCCATACAGACAGATATTTTGGCATGCGTTATTCATGGGAATTACGGTATTTGTGGTAACAGGTGGAGTAAGTCGCGGAATCGAGCGATCTGCCCGAATACTTATGCCTATATTGTTTATTATAATTTTAATATTGGTAGGTCTTGCGCTGACCACCGAAGGCGCCGGAAGAGCGATTAGGTTTCTTTTTCGCCCTAACTTCTCAGAATTATCAGGCGCAGGATTTTTAGAAGCTTTAGGTCATGCATTTTTCTCTTTAAGCTTAGGAATGGGCGCAATGATTACATACGGCTCATATATGGATAAGAAAAGCTCTATTCCGAAAGCCGCTCTTATTGTAACCGGACTTGACACGATGATAGCTATACTTGCTTGTTTAATGATATTTCCTATCATAATGACTTTTGATCTGGTACCGACGAAAAGCGCCGGAATATTATTTACTACCCTACCAGTTGTCTTTATGAAGTTGCCGGGTGGTAATATATTTTCGATTTTATTTTTCACACTTGTTGCATTCGCTGCGCTCACATCCGCGATTTCACTATTAGAAGTAGTTGCATCGTATCTTATTGACCAGTTAAGATGGACACGGAAAAAGGCAACAATAATCACCGGCTCTGCAATCTTTACATTTGGTATATTTTCCGCCTTGTCAAACGGTGCGGTGGGGTGGCTTTCAAACTTCAATATAATCGGCAGAGAAAATACAGCTGGATTTTTCAACACGTTTGATTATCTCGCATCTAATTTCTTATTGCCGATAGGTGGATTTTTCATAGCAGTGTTTACCGGATGGATATTATCCAAGACTATTAAAAAAGAAGAATTCGGGCTCCAGTCGAGCAGGTTCTTCAGTTATCCGCTATGGGATAAAGCTATTAAATACTTAGCTCCGCTGGCAGTTGGTTCCATAATAATTGCAGTTTTACTTGGCAAAGAATTTCAATAAACAGCATGATTAACATGTACGAGAAAGTAGGCTGCATCCATATGCATTCGGTTTACTCCGACGGTTCCGGTACGTTTGAAGAGATTATCAAAGCAGGTCAATCCGCAAAATTAGACTATTTAATGTTTACGGATCATTTCACTCTACAACCGATTAAAGACGGTTACGAGGGATGGAATAATGATTTATTGACTGTAATCGGATATGAGCATAACGACGTAAATGATGAAAATCATTATATGTTATTTGGCATAGATGAAGTAATGCCGAATGATCTCTCGGCTAAAGAGTATGTGGAACTCGCCTCTCAAAAAGGGGCCCTCGGTATCATAGCGCATCCTGACGAGATTCGCCGTCATCTTGAATCCTACCCTCCTTATCCATGGACTCATTGGGAACTCGATGGATTTGATTCGATTGAAATTTGGAATCAAATGTCTCATTGGATTGAGGGTTTAACTAAATGGAATAAGATCTGGAGATGGCTGCATCCCCGCTCTTCGATGGTAACTCCCACGGACAGAATACTTGAAATGTGGGATTCTCTGAGTCTGAAAAGAAGGATAAGCGGAATTGGAGGAGTTGATGCCCATCAGCATATGCACCGACTTCCGATTGGAATAAAAGTAAAGATATTTCCTTATAAAGTTTTGTTTAATACCATTCGAACTCACTTGCTTTTTTATGAACCGATAAAATCAGGAGACCATGTAGTTGATACAAAGAATCGGTTTATAAATGCCATTAGAAGCGCAAGATGTTTCATCAGCAATTACAAACTTGGTGATGCGCGCGGATTCAGATTTTGGGCAGAGTATAATGGGAAAGATTATAATATGGGTCAGGAAATTGACCTGGTCGAAGGAGAAGTAATCCTGAATGTCGCTATTCCGGAAAAGGCGGCGATTCGATTTGTTCACAACGGTAAAAGGGCAGGTCGAATATTTAGCGAAGAGGCCACCAGAATAGTTGGTGAAGCAGGTGTATACAGAGTAGAAGTCTATCAGGGCGGAAAGGGATGGATTTACTCAAATCATATCAGAATTAGAAAGCTAGGAAATAATGCAGCGTAAAAAAAGTATAAATGAAAAATGCGGAGTATTCGGAATATACGGACACGACGAAGCGTCCACAATCACATACCACGGGCTATTTGCCTTGCAACATCGTGGTCAGGAATCGTCCGGAATCGTTTCAACTGACGGCAAGTTGTCGTATAAACATCTTGGAATGGGTCTTGTCGCGGATATTTTTTCGGAACCAAAAGTATTAGAAGAGCTTAAAGGACATATTGCGATCGGGCATAACAGATATTCCACTACAGGAGCATCCAAGATTGCGAATATCCAGCCATTGGTCTTCAACTTGTTTGATTACCAGATAGCCATATCACATAATGGTAATTTAGTGAACACGGCGTCTCTTCGAAAAAAACTTATGGAAGAAGGGACTATTTTTCAAACAACTACAGATACCGAACTGATTATTCACCTCATGGCAAAGAGCAAATCCAATAAAATTGAAGATAAAATTAGAGACGCTCTAAACATTGTTACGGGAGCATATTCAATGGTCCTTATGACAGAAAAATATCTAATTGCGGTTAGAGATCCGCACGGATTCAGACCGTTATGTGTAGGCAAGCTGGGTGATTGTTATGTATTTGCCTCTGAATCTTGTGCATTTGATCTGATTGAGGCGGAATACATCCGTGATGTGAAACCGGGCGAAATTATCATCATTGACGAAGATGGACTTCATTCATTCGAAGGTGAATGCACTCCAAAATACTGTATTTTTGAATATGTTTATTTCTCTCGCCCGGACAGTCGCGTATTTGGAGAATTTGTTGATAAGACACGGAGACAATTAGGTAGAAATCTTGCTGATGAAGCGGATGTGGAAGATGCGGACATAGTTATATCAGTGCCTGATAGCAGTAACACCACGGCATTAGGTTATGCATCAAGATCCGGCAAAAAGTTTGAAATCGGATTGATAAGAAACCATTATGTCGGAAGAACTTTTATTAATCCAAGACAGGACCAAAGAGACTTTGGAGTAAAAATAAAGTTTAACACTGTTGGAGGCGTGCTGAAAGATAAGAAAGTTATTGTTGTGGATGATTCAATCGTCAGGGGCACGACTTTAAAGAAATTAACGAAATTACTAAAGAATGCAGGCTGTAAAGAAATTCATGTGCGAATCTCCAGCCCTCCAATTAAGCATCCATGCTATTATGGTCTTGATTTCCCATCCACAGAAGAGTTAATTGCGGGAAAAATGAGTGTGGATGAAATAAAAGAATATTTAGGAGTAGATTCTCTTCATTATCTATCCACGGAAAATATGCTCGGCGCCACAAGTAAGGACCCTTCCGAATTTTGCAGCGCCTGTTTTACCGGCGAGTATCCAATAAAAGTAAATGAAAAACAGGATAAAGAGATATTTGAAAATTAGTTTTTCGTACATCCTTTGGATAAAGTAAATATTTCATCAGTGCAGATTGTTAAATCTAAACGTATTCATTATATTGCATCACACAAAGAGCAGTAATAATTATTTACCATGAAATGAGATAACATTGATCAGTGTTGAAGAAAATAAATGCGATTTTTGCGGGACGTGTGTTGCTGTTTGTCCTGTTGATGCTATTGAATTATTTGAAGCAAATATCGTCATTTTGCATGATAGATGCATAGATTGCGATCTGTGCGTTTGGATTTGTCCGATTGAAGTGCTCCATACGGATAAAACAGAAATGATCAGCGCATGAAAGATGAATTTGATGTAATAGTTGTTGGTGGCGGACCTGCCGGAAGCACAGCCGCCCGATTCGCTGCCGAAGGCGGAGCATCAGTTCTTATGCTCGAAAAAGATAGAGATATCGGGATGCCTGTCCGATGCGGTGAGGCTGTTGGCGCTGAAGGGCTTAAAAACTTTATAGAACCTAATCCGAAATGGATTGCCTCCACGATTGATGCATTCCGTCTTGTTGCGCCTTCCGGGAAGTATGTTGATATAGAAAATCTTGCAGAGGCGGGATATGTATTAGACAGAAGGATGTTTGATTATGAATTGGCGCTCTTAGCGGGTAACACGGGAGTCGCTATCCTTACAAAAGCGTACGTATATGATCTCGTGAAAAATGGCGACGAGATCATAGGAGTAAAAGCTACCCACCTTTCGGAAGAAATCGAGTTCAGAGCTAAAATAATCATTGCCGCGGATGGAGTTGAATCCCGGGTTGGCAGATGGGCTGGATTGAAAACAACTATAAAAATCAAAGATATTGAAGCAGCTGTTCAAATGTCGGTTTCCAATATTAGTTGCGTAAGTAACCGCCTGGACTTTTATTTAGGAGCGAATAAAGCTCCCGGCGGTTATCTTTGGGTTTTTCCAAAAGGTGATAAATTCGCTAATATCGGAATTGGGGTGGGGGGTATTCATAATAAGAAAAAATCTGCGAGAAAATATTTGGAAGAATTTATGGAAAGTTATTATCCTGATGCCGCTATTTTAACTACCGTGGTTGGAGGCGTTCCTTGCGCCCACACGCTCCCAAATATTGCCACAGACAACCTTATGATTTGCGGAGATGCAGCTCACATGGTAAATCCTGTAACTGGAGGCGGCATAATATCGGGAATGCAGGGAGGGAAATTAGCGGGTATAATAGCAGCGGAAGCGGTGATTGCCGGGAATTACTCCTACAGTTTTTTGAAGAAGTACGAAAAGGACTGGCATAAACTTTTAGGGAAAAATTATGAAAGGATGTATAAGATAAAATCAGCAGTGGTCAAATTAACAGATGATGACCTGAATAGAACCGCTGATATTATCGGCGGGCTTTCACCGTCCGAGAGGAGTCTTAAAAAGGTCTTTACAACTGCATTATTAAGGCATCCAAAGCTATTAATAAGTGTTGCCAGAGCATTTGCGGGAATTTAAAATTCAAATTAGAATATTTCTTTCAATATGTTATTTTTCAGCTATCCATTCTAATCTTAATATGAAATAGATATGGTGTTTCTGTATGCCAGATAAAGAAACACTCAATAAATTAAACCTGTCTGAGTTCATCGCTCTTGATTTGGAGACAACAGGTCTTAGCTCTTCTACGGAATTTATCATAGAGATAGGAGCTATGAAATTTATAGACGGTAAACCTGTTGAAAGTTATGAATCATTAGTTAAGCCTCCCATTAGCATACCAAAATTTATTACAGGTCTGACCGGTATATCTAACGACGACGTAAGCGATTCACCTGATATTGATAAAGTATTACCTGAGTTTATGGATTACTGTGGCGACTATCCCTTAGTCGCTCATAATTCTCCTTTTGATATGGGTTTTCTTCGGGCTTGGGCTGCTAAAATAGATGCCTCTTCATCGGAGTCGTCAAAAACCCCGGATTCATATTTCACCAACGATGTATATGATACTGCGCTGCTTTCAAGAATCTTTTTCTGGTGGATTACAAATCATAAATTGGTGACTCTTGCAGATTACTTTGACTTTGACCCGGCGAACGCACATCGCGCTTATGCTGATGCAGAACGTGCGGGTCAGGTATTTTTAAAGGTTATTGACCGATTGTTGGAATCTAAATACCAAACAATCAGCACTCTTTCGAATCTTTTTGAAGGAACTAAGAACTCATCAAAGAAATTATTCAGTCGTTTTTCAGAATTGATACAATCAGGTGAAATAGCTGAAGGGGAAGAATTGCTGCCACCAAATGTCAAAATCCCCCAAAATAACGTCATTGGCAGATCAGCATCCGTTCAGATAGAAGCAGCGCCTCTTCTGAATTTAATTGATCCGAAGGAAGTTAAAGCAAAATTTGAGACAGGGGGAGAATTATCCTTTAGATTAGAAGGATATGAGGAAAGACCTCAACAAGAAAATATGGCGTTCGCAGTGGCGGAAGCTCTAAATAAGGGAGAAATGTTAGCGGTAGAGGCCGGAACGGGTGTGGGAAAAACACTCGCGTATTTGGTTCCCAGTATATTATGGTCTTATAATAATCGGTCGGCAGCTCAAAGAGTTGTAATTTCCACAAGAACGAAAAATTTGCAGGATCAGCTGTTTTACAAAGATCTGCCATTCTTACACCAATCGCTGGAACTGCCGTTTAAAGCGGTCCTGTTAAAAGGAAGAAATAATTATATCTGTCTTACCAGGTATCATCAATCTTTGATTGAACCGAATAAATGGCTTACGGCAGAGGAAAGAATACAGCTAGCTCCGATTGTTCCTTGGATTATGCATACAAATACCGGCGATATAGAAGAAAATTATGGTTTTAACCGAAACCGCGCATATACACTCTGGGGGAAATTATCCGCTGAATCGGGAAAATGCAGTCGGATTCGATGTAAGCAGTATAATGGCTGTTATTTGGGTAAAGTGCGGGAAGCCGCCGGCAGTGCAGATTTGATAGTGGTAAATCATTCACTCTTACTGGCTGATGCGGCATCAAATAATCAAGTTTTGAACGACTATCAGAACCTCGTAATAGATGAAGCACATAATCTTGAAAAAGATGCCTGGCAATTTCTTGGCGAAGAACTTTCAATATGGAAAATCAGGAAAACTCTTTCTACACTTCACGAAAAGGATTCGCTTAACGGGGGCGCTCTTGAAAAATTTGCCTCTGTATTGCATCTCATAAAAAACAGTTCAGAGTCGGAGACTATATCAAGATTGTTGGAAACAGCGATTGGGAGAGCATCGGAAAGTGGGGTCTTAGCCACAGAATTATTTTCTGATCTAAATAACAGCTCCGAATGGGTACCTAAAGAGAGAAGTAATTATACCTCCAAAATTCGTTATAAAGACGGAGACGATTTTTTTAAGGATGTATCCGGAAGAACTGATAAATTTTTTCAATCTCTCTATTCACTTAAAAAAATTATGAGAGAGTTGTTAGAAATCGTTCGGGATATTCCATTCGGCGGTATGGTTAAAGCAGAAGAAGCGTTAGTTGATCTTTTAAATGGAGCAGAAGGCATAAACGATCTTATTTTAACAGCTGAGAATTTGTTCTCCGCTCCGGAAGAGGATAAGGTTTATTGGGTAGAACTACCCAAAAAATCCGATAGCCTCGATGTAAGGCTGTTTTCAGTTCCGATAAATATGGCAGAGACACTTAATGAATATCTTTATGCGAATTTAAGATGTGGTATTTTTACATCCGCAACATTGACGACCACTGGCACTTTTGATTACTTTCTCGAAAGGAGCGGCGTAGGGTTAAATGATTACGATAGGCTGGTAACCCTCGAAGTCGGCTCTCCGTTTGATTATGAAAATCAATCCAGGATAGGAATTGCCTCATTTCTACCTCTCCCGAATGACAACGATTTTAATGAAAAGGCTGTCAATTTGATTTCTGAGGTAAACAGAAAGTTCCGAATGGGAACTTTGATGCTATTTACGTCCTACAGTATGATGAACAAGTTTTATGATGATTTAGAACCAATATATAAAGATATGGGACTTTTGCTGCTTGGACAGGGAAAGGACGGTTCAAGATATGCTTTGCAGGAAAAGTTAAAAAACGACGGAAATGGGACGTTGCTTGGCACTGATTCATTTTGGGAGGGGATCGATGTTCAGGGCAGCGCCCTCGAATTTTTAGTTATAACCAAGCTTCCGTTTGTAGTACCAACAGAACCTATTGTGTTAGCCATTGAAGACAAACTGAAATCTGAAGGAAAAAACGCTTTTGTAAGTTATTCGCTGCCGGAATCAATTATAAAATTCAGGCAGGGTGTCGGTAGGCTTATTAGATCCAAGACGGACAAAGGAATAGTCTTGATCCTGGATAACCGTGTGGCTAAAAAACAATATGGTAATTTATTCGTAAAATCCCTTCCGACAAATGTCTCGGTCCTTAATTCAGTTGACGAGGTCATATCGTGGATGGAAGAATTTAAATAACAGTACTCCGGCAACCTTATGGTAGATTTTATAAAACTTATCGGCACAATTGTATGGGGTCCTCATATGTTGATATTTCTTCTGGGGATAGGAATATATTTTACAATAAGATTGAAATTTATTCAGCTGTTTGGATTCACAGACGCATTAAAGTTTCTCCTTAGCAAATATAGGTTAAGTAGTACCAGCGAAAAGGAGAAAGGGGATTTGACCTCCTATGAAGCTTTAATGACTTCATTGGGAGGAGTAGTAGGAAACGGAAATATTGCCGGTGTCGCTACAGCGATTGCAATTGGAGGACCCGGAGCAATATTCTGGATGTGGATATCCGCTCTGCTCGGAATGGCAAATTCTTTTGCCGAATCGTCCCTTGGAGTTTATTACAGGCGCGTTAGAAAAGATGGTAGTATTTTGGCCGGCCCAATGTATTACATTAAATATGGATTAGGGTGGAAATGGCTTGCTTTTATTTTTGCATTTTTTATGGGTCTCAGGACTCTTATTACCACTTCTACGATTCAAATAAACTCAATGACGTTGGTCATCAATAAATTGCTTGGCATTCCAATGCTGCTCAGCGGAATTGTTATCGCAATACTTATCTGGTTAGTTATAATAAAAGGAATCAAGGGTATCGCCGCAGTTGCGATAAAATTGACACCGTTTATGGTTATAGCATATTTAGGAGTGGGAATTTTCATAATCCTGCTCAACATAGCGGAAATTCCATCATTGTTATCTCTTATAGTCCATTCTGCATTTACTCCGCAAAGTGCGACGGGTGGTTTTGCTGGCGCTTCTGTAATGATGGCGATGCGATACGGTGTGGCGAGAGGAACGTTTTCAAGCGAAGCCGGAGCAGGCGTCGCTCCTGTAATACACGGGGTGGCAAAGGTGAGCTCACCTCGCTCGCAAGGTAGAGTGAGTATGATAGGCGTGTTTATTGATACTATAGTCATTAATACCATTACAGCTCTTGTGATTCTGTCAGCTGCGTTATGGACTACCGGTAATACAAGCACAGTGCTTGTTGCGAGTTCATTTGAAATTGGAATTGGAACAATTGGCGGTTGGGTTGTAGGAGCTGCTTCAGTTCTATTCGGATTTTCAACTCTGATCGCATGGCCCTATTATGGTGAACAAGGCTTCGCATATTTATTCGGTGATAAAATCAGAATACCATTCAGGTGGTTATTTTGCTTTGCCCTGCTTGCGGGCACGGTGAACGAAGTTGAAGCTATCTGGATATTAGCAGATGTAATGAACGGTATGATGGTAGTACCAAATTTAATTGCATTAGTTGCGCTTGGCGGGGTTGTAGTGAGATTAGCTACCGGTAATGATAAGCGTGAAGAGAAAGATTTCGTTTACGAAGACGAAGATGGAAAATAGAATTATCAATCTAATTTTGTATTCGGTATATTCTTAGTTGCACTCTAACTAACAACTTAGATAGACTAATTGAAATTTAAATTAACAATATGACAGATAAAATAGAATACGAAGCGCTGACATTCGACGACGTATTATTAATTCCCGCTCACTCAAAGGTTTTACCGAGAGATGTTAATCTGAATACTCAATTAACAAAAAAACTTGCACTCTCGGCGCCACTTGTATCCGCAGCAATGGATACTGTAACCGGTTCGAAAATGGCAATTGAGATGGCAATAATAGGCGGCATTGGTATTTTACACAGAAATCAAGCAATAAAAGAACAGTCTGAAGCGGTGGACAGAGTCAAAAGAGCGGAGAGCACAATTATTCAAGACCCTGTAACTATTTCATTAAATAGTAATGTGGGTGACGCACTAAAACTTTTAAAATTGAGATCTATTTCAGGATTTCCTGTGGTTGAGGACGGATTTATTCGGGGTATTGTTACGCATCGGGACATATGGAATGTAACCGATTTCTCTACTCCTATTTCAGAAGTTATGACTTCCGGAGACAAATTAATCACCGCGCCATATGACACATCATTCGAAGACGCTTTAAAAATCTTAGCTGATAACAGAATAGAAAAATTACCTTTAGTTAATGACGCTGAGAAGCTTACAGGACTATTAACCGTCAAGGATATTGAGAAATCACGCAAATTCCCGGACGCTTCAAAGGATTCGAAGGGTAGATTGAGAGTAGGTGCAGCAATCGGGGTTGCAAAAGATTCATTAGATAGAGCAGAGCAATTAATTAATTCTCAAGTTGATGTGTTGGTTATTGATTCTGCCCACGGACACTCCGAAGGGGTGTTAAAACTCGTGGAGAAAATAAAATCACTTTATCCCGAACAAGAAATTATTGCGGGTAATGTTGTAACGGAAGAAGGAACAGCGGCTCTTATTAAGAGTGGTGCTGATGCGGTGAAGGTTGGTATAGGACCCGGAGCTTCTTGCACGACGCGTGTGGTTACGGGTGTTGGAATGCCTCAGCTTACGGCTGTTATGAATTGTTATAAAGCGGCAAAAGATCATAATATCCCCATAATTGCGGATGGCGGAATCAGATATTCCGGAGATATAGCAAAAGCGCTTGCTTCAGGAGCATCATCTGTGATGATGGGCAGCGTTCTCGCAGGAATGGAAGAAAGTCCCGGAGAAATGATACTTCTTGACGGTAGGTGGTTTAAGACTTATAGAGGAATGGGGTCAATAGGAGCGATGCAAAAGGGAGGGAGCGACAGGTATTTTCAGGAAGACGAAGAGTCATCTAAGCTAGTACCGGAGGGAATTGAAGGAAGAGTTCCTTACCGCGGGCATGTGAGAGATTCTGTGCATCAATTTTTAGGAGGAGTGCGTGCCGCTATGGGCTACTGTGGCGCTCCGGATATTGAATCTTTTAGGAATAACGCAAAATTTTCAAGGGTTACCTCATCGGGTATTAGGGAAAGTCATCCTCACGACCTTATAATATCAAGAGAAGCGCCTAACTATCAGTCAAGCGGACAGGTATAACTTACTTAGAAGTTGAGAGAACTGAATCTCTGTTTGAAAAGGGTAGAGCTGTTATTTATCCGAGCGAATTGACATAAGTAGCGAGTCTTGATTTGTAAGAACTTGCTCTATTAGCATGAATTATTTTCTTAGCTGCTATCTTATCTATAATTTTCATGGTTTTTCTAAATAGAACTTCCGCTTGTTCTTTATCAGTAGTGCTCAGGACGTTTTTAATATGAGTTTTCATCATAGATTTATGACTATTATTTCTAAGGCGACGCTTTGCATCGGTCTTGATTCTTTTTATTGTCGATTTATGGTTTGCCATTGGTTTTTTTATATCTCCTCTTTCAAGCGACGTAATATATATTTCTTATCATAGGATGTCAAACCTTTTTTAATATTATGGGAAAAGGTAATACTGAATCTCTGTTTGCTGCGTCAGAACCATTCTTCCAGGTTTATACAGTCACATATTCCTTACAAAATACTTGCAATTAACAGTTAAACCCAAATAACTTAAAGCTTATGAAAAATACATCCTTTAGAGTTGATATCAATATTTTTGCGGAGCCTGTTAAATGAGTTATCAACTTCTTAGTAATCTGCCTTTATTTGGTGAATTAGAAGAGAATGAGATGAAAGCAATATGGGGGCATGTTCACACTCGCTCCTATAAAAAGGGTAATATCATACTTTTTGAGGAAGATCCCGGTGATTCACTGTTTATAATTAATGAAGGTAAGGTAAAAATCACGAGATTAAGTGAAGAAGGCAAAGAAGTAATATTATCAATATTGGCAGAAGGTGAATTTTTCGGGGAGATGTCACTTTTGGATGGAGAGGCTCGTTCCGCAAATGTAATTGCTCTCTCGGATTCAGAAGTGTTTATACTAAAAAGAGAAGATTTTCTAACGATATTGAAAGATAACCCGCAAATTGCTATTTCTTTGTTGGAGGAACTGGCTCGTAGAATCAGAAAGTCCGATCAACAAATTGAATTTCTTTCATTGTCAGATGCTGAAAATCGAGTCGCTCTGACATTACTCCGAATTGCAGAAGAGTCCGGTACGTTCAAAATGGGGCAAGTGACTATAGAAGAGCTTCCGATGCAGCAGGATATGGCAAATATGTCCGGTACTTCAAGAGAAACAATATCAAGGATGCTGAGTGATTTCAAAGACAGGAAATATATCGACAGACAAGGGAAAAAATTAATTATCCTTGATTATGACAAGTTTCGCTTAGAGTTTACCAAGAGAATTTAATTACATTCATTTTGCAGTAATGATCGCTCTCAATTGATTGCTTCTTACCTAAATACTATAATCGTACCGCATAGTTTGTCATAAAAACCGACATGCATCTATACATCAGATTACTATCTTACCTAAAGCCATATATTCGTAATTTAGGCGTCTCAGTAGCTGCTCTGATAGTTTTTGCATTATTCAGCAGCGCATCAATATGGATGATAGGCCCTTTATTTAACATAATATTTTATCCTGATAAAATGACTGAAGTAACTACTTCTTCGAAATTAGGGGAACTCGCTGATTTTTCCGAGATAGATATGACAAAAGGATTAAAAACTCAAGTAACCGATCTTGTAAACGGATTTATCATACAGGATACAAAACTTGAAACTCTTGCGACTATCTGTATAGCGATTATAGTGGTTTTTCTTATCAAGAATATCGCGTTTTACATAAATCTCTATATGGCTTCGCTCATCGAACTGGGTGTTATCAGAGACATAAGAAATATTCTTTATAGTCATATGGTAAATCTATCATTTGACTACTTTAATAAATCAAAAGTAGGAACGCTAATATCCCGTCTGACCAATGATGTTCAAGTAGTAAATACCGCCATTGTGGCTACATTCTTGAATATGATTCGAGACTTACTTCTATTAGTCTTATATCTGGCAATCGTATTAATGATTTCCTGGAAACTCACCGTTATTGCTTTGTCTGTTACATCAGTATCTGTAATACTGATGTATTTTATCGGAAAAATGTTAAGAAGTCAGGCTCTTCTATCTCAAAAGTTAATGGCAAATATAATTTCTATTATTCAGGAGACACTGTCAGGTATGCGGTTGGTTAAGGCATTTGGAATGGAGAAATTTGAGGTTGATAAGTTCTCCCGCAAGTCGAAGGAGTACCACGACGTAATGAGAAAAGTGTTTGTTTGGAGGAAAACTTCCTCTCCTGTTTCTGAAATTGTCGGTATCGCTGCAATTACAGTGGTGCTTTGGTTCGGAGGAAAACAAGTTATATTTGCCAAATCAATTGAAGCCAATGATTTTATAGTTTACCTATTCGCACTATTCAGTATGATGCAGCCGTTAAAAGCGATTGGAACTCATTATATTCGCATACAGGAAGGACTTTCTGCCGGAGAACGGTTATTTGAAATCATAGATATAGTACCAAAAATTGTGAATCCTCCAAATCCTATCGGGATTACAGGCATCGAACAATCCATAGATTTTAAAAGCGTAAATTTTAATTACGGGGATGGTGCTATATTAAAGGATATTAATATCAGCATTAAATCAGGAGAAATACTCGCGATAGTCGGTCCAAGCGGTGCCGGGAAATCGACTTTCGCCAATTTAATACCCCGGTTTTATGATACCACATCCGGCGAAATCACCATTGACGGCATAAATCTAAAAGACATTAACTTGGAAGACCTGAGAAAATTAACAGGCTATGTAACGCAGGAAGTAATACTTTTTAACGATACTGTGAGAAACAATATTGCGTATGGAAGAGAGGACAAGAGTAAAGAGGCGATAATCCAGGCAGCTAAAACTGCTAATGCTCACGACTTCATCACTAATCTTCCGGATGGCTATAGCACATTCTTGGGTGATAGAGGAACAAGATTATCGGGAGGGCAGCAGCAAAGAGTCGCAATTGCCAGAGCGATTTTAAATGATCCACCAATTTTAATATTTGATGAAGCAACTTCTTCACTCGACTTGGAATCGGAAATGAAAGTCCAGCAAGCAATCGAAAATTTAATGGCAAACCGAACCGTTATAATGATAGCGCATCGCCTTTCTACAGTGAAGAAAGCGGACAAGATCATCGTACTCGATAACGGGTCATTAGTTCAAGAGGGAACTCATAAAGAATTAATCGAAGAAGATGGTCTCTACGCCAAGCTGTACAATCTTCAATTCCAGGTATAGTGTTTTTTAAATTTCTCGAAAGGAAAATTAAAAGAGGTATTATTAAAATCCTCTCGGCTTTTTCAAGCCCAACCAAAATTAGCCTCCAGGATTTCAGAAAATTAAATATCAAAAAAATTGCAGTAGTTCGACAGGATAATCGAATTGGAAACCTAATTTTTATAATTCCACTGATAAAAGCTTTGAAAGAGGACTATCCTGATTGTGAGTTACATCTGATAACAGGTTATAAATATGGAGAAATACTATCACATATTAAAGAAGTAGATGAGATAATTCCATTTTACCAAAAGCGGGCTGCTAAAAATCCATTTTACTATTTTAAGTTCAGGAAACGGCTAAAAAAAGCAGAATATGATCTTGTAATTGATGCAGGTAGTATGACATCATTGTCTGTAAACAATATTCTTTTAGGCGCATCTGCCCGTTCCAAAGCGTTTGTAGGATATGACCGGAAAGAATCATCATCATTTCTAAATCTATCCGTACCGATAATGGATGAAAACTCGCACGAATCCCGGAAATTCTTATATCTTGCGGATTATCTATCAGAAAAAAAACGTGTTAATTACCCTTCACTCACTCCAACTACCGGGGAAATAGCAGAAGCGCAAGAAATGATTCAAAAACTCGGGATACATCAGGAAGATAAAATAATAGGCATAAATATCGGTGGACGATACGATAAAAGGTGGGACATTGAAAATTATTTGAAACTAATATCCCATCTACAGAATAAAGGAATGAAAATCTTTATATTCAGCGGCCCTGACGAGGTTGATTTGGTTGAAAAAATCTATAAAATCCGCACTAAAAATATATTCAACTTCGATTCACCGCCGATGGGACTGCTTATCGGTTTAATATCAAAATGCACACTTTTTATCACAGGGGATACAGGTCCTCTTCATCTAGCTGCGGCTATGAATATTCCGTGTGTACAGCTCTTTAAAGTTGATAATTATAACAGATACGGTTATACCAATTCTCCTCATAAGGTTGTGGAGCCGTTAAACCCGTCTTATGAAAACGTAATATCCGCGTTAAAAATGCTCATTTAATGCCAAGCAATCTAAAATTAAAGAACGTAATGTTCATCAGCTCAATCGCTAAGAATAAATGGGGTGGGGTTGAAAAATGGATGTTCGAGGTGGGGAATGGACTATCTGATAATGGTTATAAGGTGATTTACTGCGGAAGACCCGGTAGCAAATTCATTGAAATGAGTAATATTAAATCCTTTAAATATTATACTGTCAAATTCACTTCGGATTTTAACCCTTTTGTAAGTTATAAATTGAGAAATATCGCAACTAAGGAGAAGATAGATCTGATATGCGTAGGTAGAGAAAAGGATCTTCGACTCCTGTCATTAGCATATATTATTGGACAAAGACCTACTGTCATAATGAGAAAAGGACTGGCTCTTATTAAGAATAGATGGAGGTTTAAAATTGTTTATGAGCATTTCGTTGATCTGATTATTACTCCATCCTCCGCATTGAAAAATCATTTACTCGGTCTTTTGCCCTGGCTTAATGGTGATAGAATACATGTAATAAATAATGGCGTTGCCATTCCAGACAAAATTGAAAAGGGATTGTTCCGGAAAGAATTGTCTATTTCTGATAAAACGTTCCTGGCTGTTATTATAGGAAGGTTATCAGACCAAAAGGGGCAAAACTTTTTCCTCAAAGCTTTGTCTCTCGTTAAAGATGAGTTAAATAATACACAGGTTGTGATTATTGGTGATGGTGAAGAAGAAAATGAATTACGAAATGAAGTGAAAAATTTAGGTTTATCTGAAATAGTCAAGTTTATCAGTCATCGGTGGGACGTACCTAATATCCTAACTGACGCGGATTTATTGGTTCATCCATCATTGTATGAAGGAATGCCCAATTTGATTCTTGAAGCGCTGGCACAAGGAACCCCTGTACTTGCGACCGATATTCCGGGTGTCGATGAGATTGCAAAGGAAGGAGATGATGTCATTGAACTTGTGCCGCTGAACGATGTAAGCGCTTTAGCTAAGAAGTTTATAGAACTAAAATCTGATTTAAACAAAAGAGAATCTCTTTCTGTTCGGGGGAAAGAACACGCGGAAAATAACTTTTCTCTTGATAAAATGCTAAGAAGGACAGAGGAAGCATTTATTGAAACGTATAATCAAAGATCATCACTCAGATGAAGAGAGATGGCGCAAGCACTCGATATCGCGCATGCAATGGGTGAATTATTTAAATGACAACGGATGGAAAGCAGAATGGATTTATGCGAGACACATTCGATTTAAAAAATTCGTTTCTATATTGAAAAAAGTTCTTTCTGTAAAAATTGTGCATATACAAAAAAAATTATTCTCAAGACCGTTTCTATTTATGATTAAAAGTCTGAATAAAAACATTATTTACGATTTTAATGATGCGCTTTACGCCAGAGATTCGTTTTCAAAGAAATTATCTGCGATTGGCAATGGCTCTCCTAAAACCGTAAGGCGACTAAAATATGTACTTAGATCCGCGAAAACAGTGATAGCCGGTAATGAACATTTCGCAAAATTCGCAACAAAATTTAACAATAATGTCAGAGTGGTTCCAACAACAGTAAAATTTTCAGATTACGATTATCAAAGAAAAAACGATAAAGAAGTTATTACTATCGGCTGGATAGGTCAATCGAATAACCAGGTATATTTAGAGGAATTGCAAAAAGTATTCATTGAAATATCTACAAATAGCCCCGAAGTAATACTTAAAGTAATATCAGATAAACCTTATGAAACAAAGGGAATTAATATAGTCAATATAAAGTGGGATATTAATGACTATAAGAGTCATCTCTATCAGATGGATATAGGAATAATGCCGTTGAAAGATGACGAATGGAGCAAAGGGAAATGTGCTATTAAGATAATTCAATATATGGCAGCGGGATTACCTGTTATTGCTTCCGACGTGGGGCTAATGCTTCTGTTATTACAAACGCAGAGAATGGGTATTTGGTAAAGTCTGATAAAGAATGGATCGAAAAATTAAATACTTTAATCGGCTCTGCTAATCTCCGCAAAAAGATGGGTAATACTGCTCGAATAAAGATAAAAGAATATTATTCGGTAGAAAGTTGGGGAGATAGAGTTGAAAGGATTTATTTAGATAGATTAGGCTAAGTTACTTATTACTAAGCAAAATATAGTTCTTATATTCACCAATCCTATAATGCAATACCCTGTCCTCAAGAAAAGTCCGCGCTCTATCAAATATTTTTTCGTGAGGATGTCCGGCTTTATTGCCGCTGTTAAAATCCCAGTTATAAAGCGCAATTCGTTCTTCCATAATTTTCGGATGCGAGTCAGTAAAGCGTGTTAAATACCTGGGATCACCATAGTCAAATGATGTTGCGGTTCCTTCGTGTTTCTTTTTTACCCATTCTTTATCGTGGTGGACTGAATCAAGCGCTATTTGCTTATCTTTCATCACTTTTGGCGGTCTAACCCATCCGTAATGGTACACAGAGGCGTTTGAGTGTGCCACGCGGAGTTTTTCCCCGTTTAAACGAAAACTCTGAGCGCTTTTCCATGATTCAATGCCAATATTATTGCGGATCACTCTGACTTCCCGGCGATACCATCTACGGGATTTTTGGAAATAATCGAATGAACCCCAAAAATGAAGATAATCGAACAATAATCCCTGAACGTCATCGTTATCCAAAAGATTCTTCATCCGTTCCATTACTATGGGCAAATACTTTTCGTGAATAACTTCATCTGCCTGAACATAAAAGCACCAATCGCCTTCGCATTCATTAAGCGCAATATTCGATTGCACGGCATTGACCTTACCATGAACAAAATGTTTTTCATCCCAATCCGTTTCTATGATTTTAATCCGGGAATCTTGAATGGATTGCACCTGTTCCAACGTATCATCCTCAGATTTACCGATGGCGATTACGAATTCATCACAAATTGGTAGAATGGATGCTATCGCTTCTTTTATCGGGTATCCAAGTTTAATTCCATTTCTAACAAATGAAAAACCACTTACTTGCATAATTTGAGTCTCTACTGTATCATTTCACTTGCGGCATAATTTATAGGCTTTGAAATGATGATACAAGAAGATAAAATATCTGTTTTGAACATCGTGGACAATCGATGGTGGAGTGGTAGCGCCCATTTTGCTGTATATACTACAAAAGCATTGAAAGAGAGAGGCTACCGCACAGCAATCGTTGGCGATTTAGATAAACCGGCGATGAAGATTGCCTCAAAAGAGGGCTTGGATGCTGTAGGAGGATTTAGTCCGAAGCCTTCGAATCCTATAAAGTATCTGACTGAACTAAAATCCTTACTTGAGATAATTAAGAAAGGCGATTATAAATGTATAATACCCCATGGAGCGCAATCACATTATTGGGCAAGCAGAGTAAAAAAGAAATTGGGTGCATCGATTCGTATCATAAGAGCTCTGAGCGATGACAGAAAACCCAAAGTGAACTTTATTAGCAAAAAGATTTACTCAAAATGGACTGACGGTTTTATAGCATCGAGCACCGCTTTAATAAAGCTATACTCAGAAGCATTTAAACTGCCCGGTAATAAATTTGCGTTGGCAATCGGTCCTTTCGATCTGAACGCATTTAATCTTCATTTTGAAAATGAAGCTGAAAAGGGAAATGATAATGTTATTACTTTTGGGTTGATTGCCAGATTATCGCCGGTGAAGGGGCATACTATTTTTTTAAAAGCCGCTGCAATGGCTCTGAGTAAAAATAGCGACCTTAAATTTCTCATTTCCGGAGAGGATTCTCAGGTTAAGAGAACGGATCTAATTTCACTCGCCAATGAGTTAGGAATTTCTGACAATGTTATATTTAAAAGTATTTATTCGCATCCGTCAATCCCCATTACAATGATAGATGTGGGAGTTATAAGCTCAACTTCATCGGAAGTGATATGCAGAATCGCAATGGAGTATATGGCGGCAGGTAAACCTGTTATTTCAACCGATATAAATGTACTACCTGAGTTAGTCAGCAATAATGTTACCGGAATTATCGTTCCCGCCGGTGATGCTTATTCACTTTCCGTTGCGATGTTAGAATTAGCGGATAATGAAGGTTTACGCAAACAATATGGAGCCGAAGGTAAGAAAAAAGCTAATGATTCATTTACGTATGAGGCATTCGTAAAAAGCATAGAGAGAATGATAAGCGGAGATAAGTAATAATAGTTTAGATATAAACTATATGAATGAAAATGTTGATAACTATTATATTATTAAATTATGAAGATATTCAAAAAAACATTATTTTTAAAAACAGCTTATAGTCGTTGCGAAATATGCGCTGATGATATAGTCGTAAATTAACAATGTTAGTTTATATATAAACTAACATTTATTAAAATATCTCAATAACAGTTCCACTGAATTGACATTAACATATCTTCAATATAGATTATAGACTTAAATTAGCCGGTTAGGAAGGTGGAAATAAAACCCGCGTGAGAAAAAATCTCTTATCAGTTTATATTTTATTATCATTTCAACTAATTAGTTGTTCAGGCGAAACAGGAAACAATTTCAGTGAGAAAGGACAGGGTTTTATGTCGGTCAAAAACATTCCAGTAAATTTATCGGTGGATAAAGAGGATTATGAGGGAAACATAAAAACGTTCATTAAGCGAATGTTGGATGAAGGACATACACCTAACAGACTGATAAATGAAAAAAGTCCATATCTGCTTCAACATGCGTTCAATCCTGTTGATTGGTATCCTTGGGGTGACGAGGCATTTGAAAAAGCGCGAAAAGAAAACAAACCGATATTTCTGTCAATCGGATATTCTACCTGCTATTGGTGCCACGTTATGGAGAGAGAAGTTTTTGAAGTTGATGATATTGCTGCCATTATGAATGATATGTTTATTTCGATAAAAGTTGATCGTGAAGAGCGTCCTGATGTTGATAGAATATATATGCAGGCATTACAGATGATGACAGGGAGTGGAGGCTGGCCTATGTCAATATTTATGACGCCTGACCTCAAACCGTTTTGGGGCGGGACTTATTTACCGCCGGAATCGCAATATGGTCGTCCTGGTTTCATTGACATCATGACAAGAATCAATGACCTTTGGAATGAAGACAGGGGACAATTAACGCGAAGCGCAGATAAACTTTTTGAGATTTTGTCAAAAAGAGCTTCAACTGATAAATCTTCAACTCAGCCATACCACATTTTCCTTGACGCCGCATTCGATATTTTTAAGAACTCCTATGATGCTCAATACGGGGGATTCGGGCAAGCGCCAAAATTCCCACGGACATCGACATTTAGTTTTATGTTCAGATACGCTGAAAGAACAGGGAATGAATCTGCAAAAGATATGACGTTGCATACTCTTAGGAAAATATCGGAGGGTGGAATTCATGATCACCTGGGAGGAGGTTTTCATCGCTATTCTACTGATGAACGCTGGCACGTTCCGCATTTCGAAAAAATGCTATACGATCAAGGTCAGTTAATAATTTCTTATTTAGAAGCCTATCAGCTGACAGGAGACGATGTTTATTCATCTGTGGCAAAAGAGGCGATTAATTATGTTCTTAGAAGTATGACCGACACCAACGGAGGGTTTTATTCGGCGGAAGACGCTGAAAGCGCTCCTGATGCGGCTCATCCTGAAGAAAAAGTGGAAGGCGCATTTTATGCTTGGACTTCCGTTGATATAAATGAGGTTTTAGGCGAAGAGGATGCCGAATTATTTTCCTATCATTACAATGTAAAGGTGGATGGTAATGTCCTTCAAGACCCACATGGAGACTTTGAAAATAAGAACGTTTTATTCGTTTCCCATAATTTTATTGAAACTGCGGATAATTTCGGACTTTCCCTCAAAAGCACAATCAACAGGCTAACAGAATCCCGCCAAAAGCTCTTCCTCGCAAGAGAGGAGAGAGTAAACCCTCATCTGGACGATAAAATACTCGTCTCGTGGAATGGATATATGATTTCCGCTTTAGCCAAAGCATATCAGATATATGGGGAAGAAACGTATCTGACTGCTGCGGAAAATGCTGCTAATTTTATTATTGATAATATGTATGACCAAAAGACAAAAAACTTATTGAGACGTTATCGAGACGGTGAGGCGGGGATAGAGGGGAATTTGTCCGACTATGCGTTGTTGACTGCCGCCCTAATTGATTTATATGAAGCATCATTCAATATCAAGTGGTTAGAGTTAGCATCAGAACTGAATGACAGGACAATTGACCTTTTTTACGATTCAAAGGATGGAGCGTTTTTTGATACTCCTGAAGGAAGTCAAAATCTCATTGTGCGAATGAGAGATGATTATGACGGCGCGGAACCAACAGGAAATTCAATTGCGGTGATGAACCTACTTCGTCTCTCGCAGATGCTTGATAAAAAGGAACTACGCGAGAAAGCAGATAAAACCTTCGAATACTTTTCTTCAACGCTTGAGCGGGCTCCGCATGCATTGCCTCAAATGTTGTCTGCCATCGAATTCAGTTTGGTTAAACCAAAACAGATTATAATTGCCGGTGAAGCAGAAGGAGATGATACGAAAAAACTCTTAGGAAGACTTCACTCTATGTTTATCCCTAATAAAGTCGTGTTATTGGCTGATTCCAGGAACAGTGACAATTTCCTTAGCGATAATTTGGAAATCATAAAGTCTATGCGGCCAATCGGCGGCATTGCGACGGCTTATGTCTGCGAAAATTATGCCTGTAAATTACCCACCAACGATATTGAAATTTTTGTCTCATTACTGATGGATAACTCGAAATAGTAATCACAAAAATTATTTATCCTAATAATGGCGAACGTATATAGGAAATATTGTATTGAATTCGGCTTGCGTCGCATTCTCATACAGAGTATTTTTATACTTACTATGCTGCTTAAAGTAAAAGAGATATATAACGGAGATAACAGAGCAATTGCGAGGGCTATATCTATTGTTGAAAATGACAATGATGAAGCTGATTCGTTACTTGCAGAGCTGTATTCGCATACCGGAGGCGCTTATCGTTTGGGCATCACAGGTCCTCCGGGAGCGGGAAAGAGCACTCTTGTCGATAACTTAACAAGATTGTTCCGGGAAGATGGCAAAAGTGTAGGGGTGGTTGCAGTGGACCCCACAAGTCCATTTACCGGCGGTGCGCTTTTAGGCGATAGGCTGAGACTTCAGGAGTTAAGTCTAAATAAAGAAGTCTTTTTCAGAAGTGTGGCAAGCCGTGGAAGTACCGGAGGCATTTCAAAAACTACTAATGAAGTTGTTGATATTCTCGATTCATCAGGTAAAGAAGTAATTATGATTGAAACAGTGGGTGTAGGACAATCTGAACTGGATGTGGCTGAAGCTTCGGATACTACTTTAGTTGTCATAGTCCCGGATTCAGGAGATGAAATTCAGGCTATGAAAGCTGGATTGATGGAAATCGCGGATATTTTTGTTTTGAACAAGTCAGACCATTATGGGGCAGATATAGCATATTCAGGTCTTCAAGCGATGCTTCAACTTAGAGAAGAAAATGCATGGACACCGTTAATTATTAAGACAAGCGCTCTTAAGAATGAAGGAATAGATGATTTAATGAAAGCAATTCATGAGCATGAAGATTGGTTGAAATCGGAGAACAGACTTTCGGAAAGAAGAAAACATAGGCTCAATGAACGGGTAAAAGATATTATTGCAGATGATTTGGATAAGAAATTTTGGACCAAAGATAAATTAAAATTCCTTTATAATAAAATAAATGAATCAGAAAATGGAACTATTACCCCCTATACTTTAGTTGAAGAATTAAAGAATTTAAAATAATCCGAATGAATTAATTTGATATTTCACTTTAATAAGATAAATTTGGTCATCGTTCTTTGCGTTTTAATGCTGAGCAGTGCAACCGCTTTTGCTCAATACCATTCATTCGGCAGAAACAAAATACAATATACCGAATTTGATTGGCAGGTAATGTCAACAGATCATTTCGATATTTATTATAATGCGGAAATGGAGGATCTTGCTCTCATAGGAGCGCAGTATGCTGAAGAATCTTACGATGTCCTGAAGAATAGGTATAATCATTCTCTTAATTATAAAGTGCCGCTAATATTTTACAGCTCTCATCTATATTTCCAGCAAACTAATGTAATCCCGAACTTACTGCCTGAAGGAGTGGGAGGGTTTTTCGAATTTTTCAAGGGACGGGTTGTTATTCCGAGCGATGGCTCTATCAGTCAATTCAAAAGGGTAATTCGCCACGAGCTTAATCATGTATTTATGCATGGAAAGGTCAATCGCGTTAATAAAAATCATAAGATATTCAATCCACGTTTTCCTCCATTATGGTTTTCAGAGGGTTTAGCAGAATATTGGTCCGGTGACTCGGATACTCAGGCTGAAATGGTTATCAGGGATGCCGTGCTTAACAATTATATCGTTCCTGTTGAAAGGCTTTATACTATAGCCGGAAGTTATTTGATGTACAAAGAGGGTGAGAATTTACTTTCGTTTATCGCAGAAAGATACGGCGATGAGAAAATCTTACTTATATTGGAAAATATATGGGTATATCCCAGGTTTTCACAAGTAGCTGAATACGTATTGGGCGTGAGCTATACGGAACTGAGTAAGCAGTGGCTATATTCTCTTAAGAAAAAGTATTATCCCCTATTAGAGGATAAAGACAAACCCCAGATGGCATCTTCGATCGTCGATCAGAAAGGCTTTAATTCTAAACCCGCCGTATATACAGACAAAGACGGAAGAAAAAACATAATTTATGTAAGTAATAAGAAAGGTTATTCAGGGATTTATCAGAAACCGTTTGATAGTAAAGCAAAAATGGAATCTGAAGAGATACTCGTTGGAGAAAAAACCAGTGATTTCGAAACATTTCACCTTTTCAGATCTTCAATTGATGTCAATGATAATAGGATTCTCACATTTGTTACCAAAAGCGGCGAGACAGACGTTATTCATAGGCTGAACTTGGACAATAAAGAACTTCTGCCGACTATATCCTTCAAAGAATTGGTTACTATTTCCTCGCCTTCCTGGTCTCCGGACGGAGAGAGAATAGCATTTACCGGCCTTTCACGGATGGGATTTAATGATATATATGTATATGACACAACTACTGAAAATCTTCTGAAATTGACAAATGATGTTTATGATGATAGGGATCCCTCGTGGTCTCCTGATAGTAAATATATCGCATTTTCGTCTGACAGAACAATGACGGGTGACCACGGAAAGTATAATCTATTTAAGATTGAGATTCAAACTCTGAATGTACGATATCTGACATATGGTAATTTTAACGATCGCGCGCCCAAATATTCTAATGACGGCAAAATTGTTTTCTTTTCTGATCGTGGCGGAATGAATAATATCTGGCTACTAAAAGAAACGAAGAGTAATGATAATTATGACCTGACTAACGTTTCTCTGAAAAGTGTAGATAATACTTATGAATCAAAAAATAATTTAAAGGATTATCAGGCAGTTCGGGTAACAAACTTTACTACTTCCGCGATGGATCCGGTCTGGTCAGATGAAAATTCGTTAGTCTTTGCGGCATTTGAAGATTTCAGTTTCAAAATTATGAAAATTGCTAATTTCTCAACATTTCCCACATCGATTGATAAACAAAATATGAAATTCAGTCGAGTCAATTTGTGGAATCATCATAAAATTGAAAAAGATATAACAAAGATATCCAAAAAATATAAAAGCGGTTATTCTTTAGACATCGCTCAAAGTCAGGTATCGCAGGATCCAATATTTGGGACAAGCGGCGGAGCAGCTCTTGCGTTTTCGGATATCTTGGGAAATAACCAGTATTACATAGTTATATATAATAATGCTCGTACATCGAGTGATTTCCTAAACAGCTTCAATGTTGCCATTACAAAAATATCATTAGCAGGAAGAACAAATATTGCTTACGGAGGTTTCAACCTCAACAACAGGCTATTTAATTTACATGAAGGGTTTTTTGATGAAAAGCGTATAGGCGGCTTTCTATCAGTATCTTACCCGCTTTCATTCTTTCAAAGAATAGAGGCTTCCACAAGCTTAAGTTATTCCTTAAAAGACAGGTTCGACGGTGACAGCAGAGAGGCTTGGTTAGCGGTGAATTCTGTCAGATACGTTAAGGATAATTCGCTTTGGGGACCTTCCGGTCCATTGGACGGCCAGAGAATTAGCCTGTCAATTGCGTACACAAATGATGTAAGATTCAGTAACCTGAACTATTACTCTTTGGTGGCAGATTATAGGAAATATTATCGATTGTCAAATAGCACTTCTTTTGCTGTTCGATTCATGTATATGCACAGCGAAGGAAATCCTGACAGAGAAATACGACGATTTTATATTGGAGGTTCATGGACTCTCCGTCTTTATCCACGGTTCAGGATTTGGGGTACCCGTGCATATGTGATAAACAATGAATATCGCTTTCCGTTTATTGATCAGATGGCAGTAAAGTTTCCGTTCGGCACTATTGGATTTAGAGGAATTAGAGGAGCGCTGTTCTTTGATGTTGGGAATGTTTATAACGGTGAATTATTTAGAAAAGAATGGGAAGAAACAAAAGGAAGTTATGGAATCGGATTTAGAATGAGAATAGGCGGCTTTCTCGTTCTCCGCTACGATATAGGAAGAAGAACCAGTTTTAGAAAATGGCCTGATACTATCTATAAACAATTTTTCTTTGGTTGGGATTTCTAAATTGTATCGTAAATTTATAATCTTCTTACTACTGTCGTTGGTCATAATATTTAGCTGTTCCGGAAATATTAAGATTTTTGATGTTTCTTCAAAATTTAAGAAATCTGAATGGACTCAACTTGGAGGTAATGCTCAGCACAATCAAAACGCTATCAAGGAAGTGACACCTCCGTTAAAACAATTGTGGAAGACCGGTGTTGAGAGAACGCCTACCGGCTATATGACAGCCGCAATGGGGAATATATTCGTTACAACAATGGCAGGTAAAATCATTGTGCTTAACTATTCTACGGGAATTAAAATAAGTTCTATTAAATTAGACCATTCCATTGGATACGGAATGGCATTAGACGGCAATAACGGATATTTCGGCAGCATTTCAAACGATAATTCGATCTTTGGTTATCAATTGGATAAAGGGAGATATGCCTGGAAAAAAAATATCGGTCCTGTGGAATCTATGCCGTTGGTTTCAGGGGGCTTGCTTTATGTCACTTCTGTTAATGGAAATCTATATTGCCTTGATTTGGAAACAGGCACCGAGAAGTGGAGATTCAGAAGTAACAGGCCGTTTCGCGGCACGCCTGTAAGATGGGAGGGACTCATAATCGCCGCAAATGACTCCGGCAATGTGTATGGACTCTCAGCTTCCACAGGGGAACTCAAATGGAAATATGAAACAGGCAAAGCCATTATGTCAACACCGGTAGTTTATAATGGTAATGTTTATGTTGGTAATTTGCTCGGACAATTTTTCTCGATTAATGCAGAATCCGGTAAATTAAATTGGTCATTTTCCGGAAAAGGAAGTTTTTATGCTACTGCGTCGGTTGATGATGATGCGGTATATTCCGCAACAGCTAGCGGTATGCTTTATAAGATTTCAATTACTGATGGAGTCGGAATTTGGGAGCAAGATTTATTGGACCCTCTAAGTATAGGAATGCTTGTGTCAGGGCAATATATCTATATCGGGTCTCTGAATCGAAAATTTTACTCTATAAATAAAGATACCGGCGAAGTAATATGGTCCGTATTGCTTGACGGAAGAATCAGAACATCACCGTTAGAATATAATGGTAATATATTCATCGGAACGGAAGATAAATTCGTATATGCGTTTTCAGAAGCAGGTGCAATAAGTGAATAAATATTTCCTGCTACTATTTATTTTTGTTGTAAGCCAGAGCTATTTATATGCAAATCCCCCCGAAAGCGCAGCTATAGGGTTTTCAACTCTGATATTCAAATCTAAATCATCTGACATTTTATTTTATATTGATGATTCATTATACAGCCGGCAGCGCGTCGATACTCTATCTGTTACGGCAGGATATCACTCATTGAGAGCATCGAATTCTGAATCTGACTTATGGTCGGCGGTAGATTGGACTTGGAAAGGAGAGTTGGCAGCTGACTCTACCTACTATTTTGAGGTTACACCTACGCGATTCGTAATATTAAATAGTGTTCCGTATGGTGCGGATGTTATCATCAACGGTGAATTTATGGGGACTACACCCTACGTTCTTCAATCAACCGACAAAGCTGTGGAATTAATTAAGAGAAATTATATGCCGGTACGAATCGAACCTGAAGAGATGAATCAAAAAACATTGATAAGTGTTAATTTGGTTGTTGAATCTCCAGTAATAGAAACTGAAATTACTCCGAATTTCGCTAAAATGGGGTACGATAGAGATAAATTGATTAGCCGGTCAACTTATGCCCTTACCGCTATATCGGGAGTTGCGGCGGTTTATTTTAAATTCGAAGCCGACAAAGCTTTCAATAACCTATCAGATGCTGTTGATCCGGCAGATATACAATATCTTACTGATCGAATCGATAAATTCGATAACCTGGCAGGAATATCTTTTGCAACTTTTCAGGCGGGATTCTTATATTCCATTTATCGAGTTATACGTCACAGATAAAGAATCGGGAATATAAACACAAATGTCCGAAGCTGTTTCCAACAACGGAGATAAAGATGATAAGGATATCTCTTCAAGTGAAATGGGATTTCTTGATCATCTTGAGGAGTTAAGATGGAGAATCCTCAAATCGCTGGTAGCAGTCGTAATATTTTCGGTGTTCTCTTTTGCATTTTCTGATTATTTTGTAAATTTTCTGATTAAACCAACACTTTCTATAGATCCTCCTTTGACCCTACAGGTACTAAGGGTGCAAGGTATGCTTATTGTAAAAATGTGGATCGCTTTTGTCGGCGGATTAATTCTTGGATTGCCATTCATCGTTTATCATATATGGCACTTTATTGCCCCCGGTTTATATGTAAATGAAAAGAAAAATCTTCCGATTCTGATAGTAGTTACATTTTTTTCTTTTTTAGGTGGAGCCAGTTTTGCCTATTATATTATCATACCATTAATAATTCCAACTCTTCTCTCATTTGGCGTTCCGGGAGTCGAGAATAATATATCCATAAATTATTACTTCAGTTTCGTAATTCAGATGATACTTGCAAGTGGCATAGTTTTCGAAATGCCTATCTTAGCATATTTTTTGGGAAGAATCGGACTACTTACGCCGGCATTTATGAGGCATTACAGAAAACATGCCTTAGTTGGTATTATCATAACCTCTGCGATATTGACTCCGCCCGATCCACTCAGTCAATTATTGTTGTCGGTTCCATTATTTATTTTATATGAAATAAGTATTTTCATTTCCGGCATAGCCTCAAAAAAACGAACAATAGGCACAAATGATTCTTAAGATTTACTTTAATTCTTGACCTTCCTCCGCAATAATAGTATGTTAATCGCTTGAAAAATAGAGCTATGAAGTGCTGAAAACATTAAAATTATCCCTACCGTTTAGTTCATATAATGCCGATTTAAATCGTATTACCGCGCCAATTGATACAGAATTTAAAGATTTCAAAAAAGCTTATAAAAATTCTATGAGGACAAATGTGTTCTTGATTAACAGGATATCAGGTTATATGACATCCCGATATGGCAAGATGTTTCGTCCTAAGCTTGTCTTGCTTTCCGCAAAACTATTCGGGCCTATAAATGAGCAAACTATCGCATCCGCGGTTCTAATTGAACTGCTTCATATTGCAACTCTTATGCATGACGATGTAGTGGACAGAGCCGAACATAGAAGAGGGATTCCCTCTATTCACTCCATTTGGAAGAATAAAACTGCCGTGCTAATGGGTGATTTTTTATTCAGCAGGGCATTAATAAACCTTGTTGGCCTCAGAAATTTTGACTCGTTAGATGTGCTGTCAATGGCTGCCGAAAGAATGAGTAAAGGAGAATTACTGCAACTTGAAAAAAACAGGTCGAATGGATTAGATGAGGAAACTTATTTTCGTATGATAAGCGATAAAACAGCAAGTCTTTTTTCCGCTGCGAGTGAAATGGGTGCGTTGACCACTACAGACTCGGTTGATAAAAGGAAAGCACTTTCTCTTTATGGAGAGCATCTTGGAATCGCGTTTCAGCTGAAAGATGACCTTTTTGATTATGTCGGTAAAAAGGCTAATACAGGTAAACCTGTGGGAAGAGATGTTAAGGAGAATTTAATTACTCTGCCGGTAATCCATTCACTTGGAAAAGATTCAAAACGCTCAGCCAGAAAAATAATTAAAAATTTACGAAATAAGAATGGGAAATCAGACTTTCAGATGGCTGTTAATTATGTAAAAGAACACGGAGGCTTGGAATACACTGAGCAGAAACTCAACTTTCACAGCCAAAAAGCAATTGATTCTCTTTCAGAATTAGAGGATTCGGATTCTAAGGACGCCTTAATTAAATTTGTTCGGTTCAACATTGATCGAACAAGATAACTCCTGCTCTGAAAGAGCATTTGATCTTTTCTCTTAACATTTATAGTGCAAAAACGTTTTCTTATCATACGATTAAGTTCTATTGGAGATATACTTCTTACAACTCCCTTTGTTAGGGCGCTCCGAAAGAAGTATCCGGATTCTCTAATTAATTATCTTACGAAGAGTGAGTATGTGGAACTGATGCTGAATAATCCTAACATAAATAACGTATATGCGTTTGACACAAAAAACGGATTCGGTGAGATATTAAATTGGAGATACCAGATAAAATCAAATCGCTATAACGCTATATTTGACCTGCACCGTAATATTAGAACTTTGTTAATGACAAGGTTTATTGGCGGGATGAATTCCGGAAAATATAACAAAAGGTACTTTAAGCGATATATGTTGGTTAATTTCGGATTAAATCTCTATAAAAATGTGACTTCTATATCTGACCGCTACCTCGAAGTCGGTTCTAAATATAATTTAGCTGATGATGGGTTTGGATTAGATCTTTATACAAGTAGTGATAGCCCTTTAAAGGAAAGACTGAAAGTTGATTCTAAACTTAATCTTGTGATTGCGCCGGGGGCAGGATATCATACAAAACGATGGCCAAGCGATAATTATGCGAAGCTTGCTGACTTATTGGTTAAAGAGATTGATGCAAAGATCATATTGGTAGGGTCTAAAGATGATTTGCCTATTTCCGAAGCTGTAATATCTCAAATGAATGAACCTGCTACTGATGCTACCGGTGAATTTACTTTGCTGGAAACAGCGGCAATAATCAAGCAGTCAGATGCCGTGCTGACGAATGACAGTGGACTGATGCATATTGCAGTATCTCAGAAAAAACCGGTTCTCGCATTTTTCGGCTCAACTACGGAGGAATTAGGATTTTTCCCGTATAGCGATAATTTCAGAGTTTTGGAGGTATCTAATCTCAATTGCAGGCCATGTTCTCATGTAGGACGAGATAATTGTCCAAAGAAACACTTTAAATGTATGGTGGATATAACTCCGGAACTGGCATTTAAAGCAACGACGGACTTACTTGAATTATAAAGGATCAATTGTTGTCTAAAGTATTATTTATTATTTATTCTTACATTGCTATTCCATTGCTGATATTAATTCTGAAAGTTATATCCCCGTTTAACAAAAAAATAAATCAAGGGCTTAGAGGAAGAAAAGAAACTTGGTCCATTTTGGAAAAAGCAAATTTATCAGAAAGTAGAGTAATTCTGATTCATTGTGCTTCTCTTGGAGAATATGAACAGATAAAACCACTTATCAATAAGTTGAAAAATGAAAATAGTGAGCATCGGATAATTCTATCGTTTTTTTCTCCATCCGGTTATAACAGGGCAAAGGATAAGCTTGTGGATATTAAAATTTACCTTCCATTTGATTTACCACATAGTATGAAAAGGTTTTTCAAGAGTATTAATGCCGATGTTTTTATATTGGCGGGCTATGATGTTTGGCCAAATGCGATTAAATGGGCAAATAAGTTAAATGTCCCTTTGATAATAGTGTCCGCGCGACTTCGCGCAGGCTCTCATCGTCTTAAACCAATGTTTTCTCTAATGCACAGAGCAGTTTACTGTATGTTTGATAAGGTACTCACAGTTTCTGAAGGAGATTCAGATCGTTTTAAAAAATTGGGAGTTAAAGAGAGAGCGTTAGAGGTGCTTGGTAACTCACGGTATGATCAGGTGATTCAACGAAAAGGAGAAGCAGTTCCAAATGAAGATAATATATCCAGTATTCTTAGCGGAAAAATTGTTCTTGTGCTCGGTAGTGTGTGGCGTACGGATATTTCGCTGATACTGGACCTGATTATAAGTAGGATGAAGGGATCTGCAAATTTTTCAATTATTATCGCACCTCACGAGCCGGAAGATAAAATTCTTAACCTCATCGAATCCAAATTTACGGAAGCAAACGTCGGATTTGTAAGATCTTCCAACTTAACTTTAGATAAAGGTAACATAAACGCTATCGTTATTGATGAGATTGGATATTTAGCGGGACTGTATAAATTTGCTCATATAGCCTATATGGGCGGCGGATTTGGCCCTGGAGTTCATAATGTAATGGAACCGGCGGTATATGGTGTGCCTGTTATCCACGGACCAAATTTAAAAAGTTCCGAGACAGCAGAATTTCTTGATGAATCAGGAGGCGGTTATCTTATAGAGACCGAGGAACAATTCGATACAATTATACACAAACTTATTGAGGATGAAGAATTTCGTAAGAAATCGGGTTTGGCTGCAGAGAAAGTGGTTATCAAAAGAGCGGGAGCCACTGAAAAGACTGTGAAGGTTATCCAGAGCTATTTGAAATGATAGAACTAAAAAATATCTCGTATAAATATCAAAGCGTAAATAATGAAGGGTTATTAGCTCTGAATGATGTTTCACTCGCTCTTAAAAGTGGTGATTTCATTTCTTTAATAGGATCAAATGGCTCCGGCAAATCAACACTTGCTATGGTCATGTCTGGAATATTTAAACCGTTTAGCGGTACCGTCAAATGTGATGGATTAGAGTTAGACGATTTAAATTTAAAAGAATCGTCGAAGAAAAAAATCGCAGTATTGTTCCAAAACCCGTTAGAGCATCTCGTCTCAGGAAGCGTGGAGTCTGATATCGCATTTTCACTTGAGAATTATGGCATACCGGCTGAAATAATTAGGCAGCGGGTAGATGAGTCAATGAGACTATTTGATCTATACGATGTTAGGGAAAGCCATCCAAGAGAGCTATCCGGGGGTGAACAGCAGAAGGTGGCATTTGCCGGAGTTTGGGCGCTTAAGCCGGATTATATTATTTGTGATGAGTTGACTACTTTTTTGGATTATGAGTCGAGAAAATTACTGCTAAGTATGCTGAATAAATTTAGCGATGATGGTGGCGGTGTACTTTTGATAACGCAATATCCATCTGAAGCAATAAACTCGGACCAATTATATATAATGGAAAAGGGTAAATTAATCGAGAACGGCAAACCATCCGAAATATTAGGTAACCAGGAAATATTACTTAAAGCGGGGCATTATGCTCCACAAACAGCAGAACTTGAAAATCGATACAATGATATAATCAGTATGAAAATATGATTCTTCAAGAAATTAAAGAACTGATAGTTACACTTGATAATCCGCTTATATCAAAATCTTTCGAGCTACGGATACCGAGTTTGCAAATAAATTCAAACGAACTTATCGGTGTATTAGGCAGATCCGGAGCGGGAAAGACGACATTTGCGCGTCTGTTAGCTGGTTTATTGAAACCCTCATCAGGAACGATTATTAACTATCCCGATAATTTAGCGGTCGGGCTATCTTTTCAATTTCCGGAAAATCAATTTTTTATGAACACCATCCTTGAGGATATAATGCTTGGCGCAATAGAAAAAGGATTGTCGGACACTGAAGCTCATAAATCCGCATATGAAGCATTAGAATTAGTGAATTTAGATCCGGGTTTATATGGTGCTCGCAACCATATGGCATTGAGTAGTGGAGAAAGAAGAAGAGCTGCCCTCGCCACTATTATAGCGCTAAAACCTGATTTATATATATTTGATGAACCGACCGCGGCGCTTGACGGAATTGAAATAAAAAATCTGACGGATATAATAGAAAATATTTCGAAGCAGGGTAAAACTGTCCTTATAGTATCTCAGGACTCGGCGTTTATAGCGGAGAGTTGCAATAGACTTATAGTATTTGATAAAGGTTTACCTGTTTATGATGGCCCGCCTCCGGACTTCTTTTTAAATAGTGAATTAACAAATAAATATGGAATAGAGCAGCCGCCTGTGGCTGAATTCGTGAATGGCATTATCGCAAACGGAATGAAAATTATTCCTAAAAGTTTGAAAACTTCGGATTTATTCTCGTTATTAGATTCGCAGCTCAATTCAACGAATGCTGAAAGTCTGGTATAATAATGATGAATTTGCCGAATATGATTTCTCTATTCAGAGTAATTTTAATTATTCCATGTCTTTTTTACTTTAACGCCGGTCAGAATTATTTGGGATTAAGTATTTTGATTTTGATGATTATTACGGACTTCGCTGATGGCATAGTTGCACGAAAATATAAAAACGTGTCCGATTTCGGAAACGCAATTGATCCAATTTGCGATAAAATAGTAATTATCGCATTATTTATGTATTTGGTATTTAACAAAGATTTTCCTTTGTGGTTTTTTATTATATTGATTTCGAGAGATATTGTGTTATTGTATTTGGGAGTACTTATCAAGCGTCAAAGCGGTATTATGCCGCAAGCTAATGTGCCCGGAAAAATTATGATGAATACCATCGCTTTGTTGGTGATTGGATTATTTATGGACTTGGATATCCTTGCGCAGTTCGGATTATTGTCAAGCGTTGTATTTTTTGTTTATTCAACAGTTGTTTATCTTTCCGATTACAAAAAAATATTACTGAAGGCATGAATCGCTGAAAAAGATATGAAAACCATTTTCCAGAAATTTAGATCAGGTTTATCTAAAACCAGATCTCATTTGAAATCTGCATTAGAATCTGCTGTTAAAAGAAAATCTTCTTTTGATGATGAAATGTACGAAGAAATCGAAGCCGCGCTGATACAAACTGATATGGGTTTAGAAATGGCGGAAGAAATAATGGAAGCATTGAAATCAAAAATAAAAAATCCGATTTCTTCAGAAGAGATATATTCATTTTTGGCAAGTGAGGTTCAAAAGAGGTTATCCAAGTCTGACTGGGTAAACGATATTGATGTATCACTTTCAGCCAAGCCGTATGTCATTATGGTGGTGGGTGTAAACGGATCAGGTAAAACTACTACAATAGGTAAATTAGCCCATATACATAGAGGATTGGGCAGAAAGGTTCTTGTCGCAGCCGGGGATACTTACAGAGCTGCTGCGGTGGAACAATTAGAGGTTTGGTCTAAACGGGCTGATGCTGAGATTGTAAAAAGCGCTCCGGGAGCAGATCCCGCTTCTGTTGCACACGATGCGATGAAAGCCGCTATTTCACGGGATATAGATGTTTTAATTATTGATACTGCAGGAAGGCTTCATACGAGTATCAATCTAATGGAAGAGTTGAAAAAAATAAAAAGAGTAATTGCCAGTATCTGTGAAAGCGCGCCTCATGAGGTATTGCTTTCATTGGATGCAAATAACGGAAGAAATGCGCTGATTCAGGCAAAAGAATTTCAAGAAGCTGTGGGCGTCAACGGGATAGTCCTTAATAAATTAGACGGAACAGCTAAGGGAGGCATAGCTTTGTCTATTAACCATGAACTTAATATACCTGTTAAGTATATTGGTGTAGGAGAAGATTTGGAAGATTTGGAGCCATTTGAAGCGGAGGCATTTGCTTCATCATTATTTTTCGGGGAAGGTAGTGAGTAAAAATATAAAAATCGTAACTCTTGGGTGTCCGAAGAACGAAGTGGACTCGGAGGTAATGAGTAAAGGAATTGAGCGAGCCGGTTTTAACTTAGTCAACGACGAAAGCGACGCTGATGTCATAATAGTGAACACCTGTGGTTTTATTGAAAGCGCTCGAGAAAATTCCATAGAAACGATTCTTGATGCGACAAGGTTGAAAGAATCTGGTAAGACAACAGAAGTTCTTGTAGCAGGATGCCTTTCACAACGATACGAATTTGAATTAAGGAGAGATCTTCCCGAAGTTGACGCCTTTTTCGGTGTAGAAGATTTCCGAAAAATACTTACCCATCTCGGTGGAAGCGAAGCCGCTCATTATGCCCGTCCCGGAAGGAGATTACTCAACGATAAGAAATTTTACGCCTATTTGAAAATTGCCGAGGGTTGTGACAATGAATGCAGTTTTTGTGCCATTCCGATGATGAGAGGATTGCAAAAAAGTAGAAGCCTTGAATCTCTGTTAGAAGAGACTGAAAAATTAGTGGAAAACGGTATAAAAGAAATAATTTTAATTTCACAAGACCTAACGACCTATGGCTGGGATAATCAAAATAACGGCAGTGAAGGAGTTAAAATTCATGACCTTGTTCGGGAGCTCAGTAAAGTTAGCGGGGTCGAGTGGATAAGACTGATGTATGCTCACCCATCTCATATCAGTGAAGAGTTAACAAGTGTCGTGCATTCTATTGAGAATGTATGTAATTATATTGATATGCCAATTCAACATATTAATAACAGAATATTGAAATCCATGCGTAGAGGAGCTGACGGCGTAAAAATAAGAAAGCTGTTGAAAGATATCCGAAAAATAATTAAGGACATCTCCCTTAGAACGTCTATAATAGTCGGTTATCCGGGGGAAAGTGAAGAAGAATTTCAGGAACTTTATGACTTTATTGAAGAAGCTGAATTTGACAGGCTGGGTGTATTTACGTATTCACACGAAGAAAATACTCCTGCTGTCTTTCTTAATGATGATGTCTCCAAAGACCTTAAGACGGAGAGAATGGATAAGATAATGCTATTGCAGCAGGAGATCTCTCATCGTAAAAATGAGGATATGATCGGAAAAAGCTATAAAGTGTTGATCGATGAATACAAGGAGGATGAAGGCTTGTCAATCGGCAGATCTTATAAGGACGCTCCTGAGATAGATAACATTGTCGTATTAAATGAAAAGTTGGTTGCCGGCTCATTTGTAAACGCTCGCATAATTTCGGCATCAGCATACGACGTGCGGGCAAAATTGGATTAGTTGTTATTAAATTTAGAATTTCGGTAGAATCCTACCACAAACGGAGCACTATTTTGAAAACATTCGTATTAGTTCTTCTATCATTAATATTCGCTCCATCTTTATCCGGACAAGATACCGGATTTAAGACTTTTATACTTTCATTGGAATCTGATGACATATCCAGAGACTATGCAGGATATTTCAGAGAGAACCGTTCTAATCTTGATGTCACAGGTATTACAGTATTACGCGCAATGCGGGAAAAATCCACTTTAAGTCAACGAAGTTTGCTTCCTGTCTTGAAGAGATTTCAGGATAAGGGCGAGATATCAAGTTATAAACCTCTTTGGCTCATTGATGCGGTTGTTGTTACTACTACAGATAGCATCATAAATATTTTGTCAAAGAATAATATTATTTCAGAAATATATAGCGACTATAACTTATTCAATAGAAACATCGAACCTCTCCCCGTAGATACTTCTCTTTTCCATCTGCTACAGGCGCAGGTTGGTAATATGAAATTATCCAGCGAAAAATCTAAATTTAAAAGCGGAGAGGGTAGGAGAATCAGCTTCATCGGCGGAAATCTTCCAACGTATTATCCGTACAGCCCTGATAACATAGAAGTAATTCAAATTGATGAAAGTTTAATCAATGACGAAAATACCGCTAATTGGGATTGGCTGACTGTCTCTGCTTTCGGATGGCGGGATAGTTGGGATAACATGGGAATAGCGTATAAATCTATGATAAAATACGTTCCCCTGTTCAACCACGCATCCGGCACACCACTTTCCGATATTCTATTGGCTTTGGATAAACTTATGAATATTAACGATAACACTAAGAAGCCTGATATTATTGCGATGACCTGGGACTTGAAGTTTGGAGAAGAACTTGAACCGCTCTGGAACGTGATTAGAGCCATTGAGGCATCACAAACTGCTTTTCTAATGATGTATCCCGAAAACTCATCAGCCATCGTTCGAGATCTTCCCGGATTATTTATACAAGGTTATTCCGAATATTCAAAAGCGCCTTATGATGTGGTGAAAGCTCCGCAACTTTTACACACTTCAGATGGGTCGGTTTATTTTAGCGATCTTGTGTCTTTGGGATATGTAGCCGCCACACTTTCGCTGTTAAGGAACGATAACGAAAAAGCGCTGCTGAATAAACGATATGATGCGTTAAAATATGTTTCAACCGGTACGAATTATCCTGATTATAATATTAATGTAGCGAGTTCCGCACTTAATATGGGTACTGCTGAAGTACATGGGATTGTCACATTGGCCGGTACAAGATCCCCTGAACCATTAATAAGCGTAGAAATCAGAACAGAATCTGAGACCAAAACTGTTGAAACCGATGAAATGGGAAGGTATTCGGCCATAGTAATATCTGAGAATGCTGTAATCAAAATTGATGAAATTAAATTCTATTCGGATTCACTAATTGTAAATTTACAAGGGAAGAATTCTTACGAAGGAAATTTTTCTTTGGTTCCGAAAAAAAGAGTTGATGTTTCAGGTAAACTAATAAACAGTTCAGGTTCCCCTGTAGGAGGGAAAGTCCATTATTTCATGGAGGGAGAGCTGTTCACAACAGCTACCTCAACAGATGACGGCATTTATAATGTAGAATTAGTTCCAGGCAGATTCGATTTGAAAGTTTATCCTGAATTTCCGTATGCAATTGCAGAAATGATTCAGAGAGTGACTGTGGACGCCGGAACGTTTCAACCTATTTCCGTCAGTATAGCCGATGTCGGTATTATATCGCTCGATAATGATGATAAACTGTTGCCATTTTATGCCTCTGCGCTTGACAGCCTCGAACTTACTTATTCATTCCATCAATGGGACAAAGATAGAGATAAAAAATATTTCTTCGAATTATTGGGATATAAAACTGTAATAATATATTCCGGAGATGTCACTCCTTTTGTGTCCGTGACGTCACTTCTGAAAGAGTTAGATGAGTTTTTAAGAAATGGGGGGCACGTTATCTATACAGGACAAAAGATATTAGAATTTATGGATGAGTATGAACCTTTTAAATCTGATGGATTAAAATTCGCCGGAAACAGAAACGAGCTTCTTCTTTATAATTCAACCGTTTCAGGAATGCCGATTTATACTTCAATATCCGGAGTGATAGGAGCGGATAATCAATTAGACCCCGATGCAATCGATTTCGCCGAAAACTCATTGCCGTTTATATTCTATGATTCAAAAGAGAAAACTGCCGGGGGAGTAATAGTGAACAAGGAGTTAGAAGGAAGTTATGCTCTGCTTGGATTCGGATTGGAATCAGTTTATAAACCTTATGGAAGTTCTTCATTTGCCAGCAGCTCACAAATATTTGATTATATCTTTAAAATATTGTGGGGGAATGCTGATAAGAAAATAAAAGTTAAGCGATATGAATTTCCTAATTCAGAAAATATAAGCAGTATAAGATTGATTAAAAGCACACCCGTACCTTTCACATCAGAAAGCCGTATCAAATTTTATATCCCTCAGCCGGCTCAAGTTAAAATGGAATTATATAGTACCGATGGTAATTTAGTCGCTACAATTCTCAATGATTCAAGAGATATGGGTGGCTATGAAGTTAACTGGATACCTTTAAAATCAAATATAGATCTTTCACCGGGAATTTATATTTTAATCTTACGGGTACAGGGGAATACTGGATTGGCGCATACCCTTATGAGTAAGATGCTTCATTTGTGATTTAACGATATTTCTTCAGTTCTTCCCGTTTAATTAATAATAATATGACAATCTTTCTTGCTACAAATCCAATAACTGTTTATATTACTACCTTAATAAATAATAATATGTCAAAATGGCACAATTTAATTTAACAACAAATTTAATTCCAAGCGGAGACCAGCCTCAAGCCATTGAGGAACTCACGAATGCCCTGAAAAACGGGAGGCAACATAATACACTCCTTGGAGTTACGGGTAGCGGTAAAACATTTACAATGGCAAATGTGATACAGAATATCGGCAGGCCGACCTTGATTATGTCCCATAATAAGACTTTAGCGGCACAGCTTTATGGAGAATTTAAATCATTGTTTCCCGATAACGCGGTAGAATTTTTCATCTCTTATTATGATTACTATCAGCCGGAAGCATATCTGCCTATTACAGATACTTTTATTGAAAAAGATTCTTCTGTGAATGAAGAGATTGACAAACTCAGACTGAGAACAACCAGCGCATTACTTGAAAGAGAGGACGTAATTGTCGTATCGTCTGTATCCTGTATTTATGGTATAGGTTCGCCGGCTGATTTTAAAGGGATGTGTATAATAATCGAAAAGGGCGATGAAGTAGTCAGAAGAGAAATGTTGCTAAATCTGGTTAATATACATTATCTAAGAAATGATATGGTTTTAGAGAGAGGCACCTTTCGAGTGAGAGGCGATGTCATAGAGGTATTCCCCGCATACGATGATTATGCCATCCGGTTTGAGCTATTTGGTGATGAGGTGGAGAATATTTCCGTTGTTGATTCTCTAACAGGAGAAATTGTCGGAGAAAAAAATAGAGCGGTAATCTATCCCGCGAAACATTTTGTTACCCCCGAAGAGAAGATGAAAGCAGCTGTTATTAAAATAGAAGAAGAACTTGAACTTCGGCTTGAAGAACTCAGGAATCAAAATAAACTATTAGAAGTTCAGCGATTAGAGCAGAGAACTAAATATGACCTTGAAATGATTCAAGAATTAGGATATTGTTCAGGGATAGAAAATTATTCACGATTGATCGCCGACAGGAAAGCGGGTGAACCGCCTGATACTCTAATAGACTATTTCCCGGATGATTTTATTACAATTGTGGATGAATCCCACGTTACGCTGCCTCAAATTAGGGCAATGTATAACGGTGACAGAGCAAGAAAAACTGTTCTGGTAGATTACGGTTTTAGATTACCGTCCGCACTCGATAACCGCCCACTGACATTTGAAGAATACACTTCTAAAATAGGCAGGATGATTTATGTTTCAGCTACTCCCGCTGTTTACGAGCTTGAAAAATGCGAGGGAATTATTGTCGAACAACTGGTTCGACCGACAGGATTGCTGGATCCGGAGATTGAGGTTATTCCATCTAAAAATCAGATAGATGATTTAGTCACAAAAATCAAAAGCAACGTCGAGTCAGGTGAAAAAATTCTTGTCACTACGCTTACGAAGAGAATGGCGGAAGACCTAACTGATTACCTGAACGGTTTAAAAATTGATGTGAGATATATGCACTCTGAAATCGGCGCTTTGGAGCGGGTTCAAATTTTAAGGGATTTACGATTAAATAAATTTGATGTTCTTGTGGGAATAAATCTTTTGCGGGAGGGATTAGACCTTCCTGAAGTAGCGCTTGTAGCGATTCTTGATGCCGATAAAGAAGGATTTTTAAGATCAGAGGTTTCCTTGATGCAAACAGCAGGCAGAGCTGCTCGAAATGTTGCGGGAAAAGTAATATTCTATGCGGATAAGATCACAGAATCAATGAGAAAGGTTATCGAAGAAACTACAAGAAGAAGAATAAAACAGGCTGAATATAATAAGAAACATGGAATCATACCGACCTCCATTATAAAAAGCGAAGAAGATATTAAAAGAACACTTTCAGTTGCGGATTCTTATTCAGGTAATACCAGAGAGCGGAAACTCAGAAGTGTTGCAGATAAGTATTCAGATAAGATGGATAAAATGGATTTATTGGATTTGCTGAGAAAAGAAATGTTAGACGCTTCGGAAAAATTGGATTTTGAAAACGCTGCTCTCCTGAGAGATGAAATTAAAAAAATTGAGAATGAATTGGGCGTTGCTGTATGAATATACTCGTTATCGGCTCCGGTGGCAGAGAGCACGCATTGGTTTGGAAAATCGCCGGAGATAGCCGGGTCAATAAACTTTACTGTGCCCCGGGGAACCCAGGGATGAAAGAAGCGGAATTGGTTAAGATAGACGCTTCAGATGATGCGAGATTATTATCTTTTGCGAAGGAGAAGAATATTGACTTGACCGTTGTGGGACCGGAAGTTCCGCTGGTAAACGGTATAGTTGACCTTTTTAATTCTAATGGACTTCGAATATTCGGCCCTACATCAAAAGCTGCCCAATTGGAAGGTAGTAAAACTTTTGCAAAAGAATTTATGTCACGCCATTCGATTCCTACTGCTGAGTACGAAAGATTTGATAAAGCCGACGATGCTTTTCAATATGTTAGGAAAGATTTCAAGCCGTGTGTAGTTAAGGCAAGTGGTCTTGCAGCAGGCAAGGGCGCTGTAGTATGCAATACTGTAGAACAGGCAGAAAAAACTATAAATCAGATGATGGTTGATAATATTTTCGGCGATGCCGGGGATACAGTCATAATAGAAAATTTGTTGGAAGGCGAGGAAGCGTCTATCTTTGCAATTTCTGATGGGAATAATTTCGTGATTCTGCCCAGCTCCCAAGATCATAAAAGGGTCTTTGATAATGACGAAGGTCCCAATACAGGTGGAATGGGCGCCTATTCACCCGCGCCTGTAGTATCGGATTCAATATATGAAGAAGTGAAGAAAACCATTCTAACTCCGGTTATCGAAGGTATGAAGAGTGAAGGTTCTCCATTTTGCGGCTTACTTTATGCGGGTGTTATAATCAGCGACGAAGGACCAAAAGTAATAGAATTTAACGTCAGGTTTGGTGATCCGGAAGCTCAGGTTGTGATTCCTATTATGGGAGAAGAATTTCTTGATCTGCTTATCGGATCGGCTGACGGCGATATAACAGGAATCAATCTCAGTAATAATACAAACTATGCTTCCACTATTGTATTATCCTCAGGCGGTTATCCGGGCAATTATGAAACGGGTCAGGAAATACACGGTTTGGATTATGCGTTTGAAAAAGATACAATGATATTTCATTCGGGAACAAAAGAAGAAGACAATAAATATTACACAAATGGGGGTAGAGTTCTCACTGTTACATCATTGGGCGACTCGCTTGAACGTTCGATAGAAAACTCTTATGCCGCGCTGAGCCATATAAATTTCGACGGAATGCATTACAGAAAAGATATTGGGCAAAAAGGTCTTGATTATATTTCTAATGGTAAAATGAAATGAAAGTTCTTCCTGAAACTAAACTCGAAATCCTTCAGAAGAAATACGGACTCATTGGAATATCTGAAAAAATAAAAGATGTTGTTCGAATGATCGAACAGGTAGGACCGACTGATATATCCGTGCTCATTGAAGGGGAATCAGGTACAGGAAAGGAGCTGGTAGCCAAGGCAATTCACGGCGCGAGCAGTCGCCATGATAAACCATTGGTGGTTGTAAATGCTGGTGCCATTCCGGAAGGTCTTATTGAAAGTGAATTATTCGGTCATGTAAAAGGAGCATTTACCGGAGCGGTGGCCGACAGGAAAGGATACTTTGAAGAAGCAAACGGCGGCACGATATTTCTTGATGAAATAGGTGAAATGCCTCTCAACACGCAAGTGAGGTTGCTCCGTATTTTGGAACAAAAAGAATATCAAAGAGTAGGAAATGCCGAGTCAAAAAAACTTGATGTCCGGGTAATTGCCGCCACAAACCGCAAATTGCCGGAGCTGATTCAATCCGGTCTTTTTCGTAGGGATTTATATTTTAGATTGAAGTCCATTACTATTGTGCTGCCGAGTTTACGGTCGCGTAAAGAAGATATCGAGATGTTGGCACAAATATTTTCGACTGCAAGAGCATCAAATTTGAATATCACATTTGGAGGCTTTACAGAGGAAGCTATTGATATATTAAATACATACCATTGGCCCGGGAATATCAGAGAATTGAAAAACTTAATGGAAAGCCTGGTGGTTCTCGAAAAAGGAAAAGTTATTACCGGCTCTTTAATGAAAAATCATCTTCAAGTTCAGGGTGAAGATTTGAATTTTACTTCTCAGAACTTGCCCGTACCATTGGATAAGGACCCTGCAACTGCTGAAAGAGAACTTATAATTAGAACGCTTTTTCATATGAATAATGAAATTTCAGAAATTAAAAACTTGCTTACCGATAAATTTATGTTGCCGGCAGGTTATATTAACTCTAAATCGGATGATGTTATACGTTCAAGTAAAGTTAATGACGCCCCAATTATTCATTCGGACGAAGAAGTCGGAACTGTGTCAATGCAGGATATGGAGAAAGAATTAATCATATCTACATTAGAAAAATATAGAGGAAACAGACGAATGACTTCCAATGCGTTAGGCATAAGTGAACGTACTTTATATAGGAAGATAAAGGAATATGATATATAGAATAAATCTTAGAATTTTGCCGTTTCTGTCTCTATTTGTAGTCTTATCGTGCAGTCCATATTCCTTTTCCGGGTCATCCGTTCCCGGTCATATTAAAACAATTGCAATTCCCCTTCTCGAAAACAACACAGCGGAATTTGGACTCACAGAACAGATTACGGACGCATTGCTTGACGATTTCATAAAAGAAAATATACTCCAGATAGTTGATCAGAAAGATTCGGATTCAGTTATGAAAGGAACAATAGTAAGAGTATCCGACGTACCTTATACATTCGATGAAAACGAGGAGGTTCAGGAATTTAGAGTTACAATTTCTGCGAAAATAGTCTGGTACGATAAGATAAATCAGATCAATCTATTTGAAGGAAACATAAAAGGGTGGGGAATATATGCCGCATCTACTCCGGAAGACAGGATCGGAGGTCTGGATGATGCTGTGGAGCGGTTAGTTACTGAAGTATTAAATCAAACACTTTCAGGCTGGTAATAAATTAAAGGACAGTTAATGGGACGAATTTATATAGGAGACCTTTCGAAGCATATAGAAAAAGAAGTAACATTGAAAGGTTGGCTATTTAATAAAAGATCAAGTGGTAAAATCGCCTTTCTAATTTTAAGAGACGGCTCGGGAATGATACAGTGTGTAATCTCAAAATCGGATATTTCAGAAGAGAAGTTTTTGTTAGTTGACACAATTACTCAGGAATCATCACTTTCAATAACCGGAATCGTTAAAGAGGATAAACGATCTGAAAGCGGATTTGAATTACATGTAACAGATCTGAATATATACCAGATAGCCGAGGAATATCCTATCACACCCAAAGAACACGGCACAGGGTTTTTGATGGATAACAGGCATTTGTGGATTAGATCCCGAAAACAAAACGCCATATTGAGAGTCAGGCATACCATAATTAAAGCGTGTAGAAACTATTTGGACGATAACGGTTTTACACTTGTTGATACGCCGATATTCACTCCCACATCCTGCGAGGGTACAACCACCTTATTTGAAACAGAATATTTCGGGCGAAAAGCATACCTTGCGCAAAGCGGTCAGTTATATAGTGAAGCAACCTCTGTCTCGTTAGGCAAAGTTTATTGTTTCGGCCCTACATTCAGAGCAGAAAAATCGAAAACGAGACGGCATCTTACGGAGTTTTGGATGGTTGAGCCTGAAGTCACCTACAATGACCTTGATGACAATATGGATTTGGCTGAACAATTCGTATGTTATATTATTCAGAAGGTCCTTGAGGAACGAAGTGAAGAACTTAAACTGCTCGAAAGAGACATCTCCAAACTTGAAAACATTATCCCTCCATTTCCGCGGATTTCATATACTGAGGCTGTGCAAAAATTAAACGACAGCGAACATGAGTTTGAGTGGGGAGGTGACTTCGGCGGAGAGGATGAAACTATAATTGCCGAGTTTTTTGATAAGCCCGTTTTTGTTCATCGGTATCCGGCTGCTATTAAAGCGTTTTATATGAAACGGGACGCAGATGATGAAAAATTGGCTCTCGGTGTGGACTTGCTTGCTCCGGAAGGATATGGAGAAATTATCGGAGGAGGACAGCGCGAAGACGATTATGATACAATACTTAAACGATTAAAGGAACACGGTTTACCCGAAAAAGAATTCAAATGGTATCTTGATTTACGTAAATACGGCAGCGTTCCTCATTCGGGTTTCGGTATGGGGATTGAACGTGTTGTTGCCTGGATTTGCGGGTTGAAACATATTCGTGAGACGATTCCTTTCCCACGTACAATTCATAGATTAGAGCCATAAATGACTGTGACACATGGTAGAAGAGTAGCAATTGGAGTTTTTGGCGGTCGAGACGTCGGGGACGATATTTGGCAAATAGCGGAGAAAGTAGGCAGCGGGATAGCTAAATTGGGAGGCATCCTTGTATGCGGTGGTATGGGAGGAGTAATGGAAGCTGCGTGTATCGGAGCAAAATCACAAGACGGTCTTACTCTTGGAATCTTACCTACAAGTACGAAGGAAGAGGGAAACAACTATATTGACATTGCCATTGCAACAGGGATGGGCAGCGCAAGGAATTCGATCATTGTAAGGTCTATTGACGCCGCTATCGCAATCGATGGACAATATGGAACACTATCAGAAATCGCATACTGTTTGGAGATGGGGGTTAAGGTTATCGGAATCCGTACATGGAATATCGAAGGAGTGATTCAAGCAGACTCGCCGGAAGATGCTGTCGCAAAAGCATATGAGAATATCTAAGTGAATGACACCGGAGCTCATCTGATTATTAAAGGTCTTGTTCAAGGCGTTGGATATAGATGGTTCGCTTCTAAATCAGCGTCATCCAATAATCTAAACGGCTGGGTCAAAAACTTACCGGATTCTTCTGTTGAAATTCAGGTTTACGGTGATAAAGGAGCGCTGAATTCATTTATTAAGGATTTAAGTCGCGGTCCTTCGTTTTCGAAAGTTACGGATGTTGTGGTCAGATGGATTGAATTTGAATCCGATTATATCTCCTTCACTGTTGAGAACTGATTTATGAAAGTAGCAATAGCCCAGATAAATACAACTGTTGGAGCTTTACAAGCCAACACGGATAAAGCAATACAATATATTAGGGATGCGTATGATTTAGGCGCAGATATAGTACTTCTCCCCGAATCCACGATTCCGGGTTATCTGACGCTTGACCTGCTGTTTAACCGGCAGTTTATAAAAGATAATTTAAGTGAATTAGAGCGGCTTGTTTCCGAATGTCCTGATATAATAGCTATTGTAGGGTATGTGGAGGATGTTAAAGGAAAATTGTTTAATTCCGCAGCGGTAATTCAGAATGCTAAACTTATAAATAAAATTCAGAAAAGTAAGTTGCCTACCTATGATGTTTTTAATGAGAAAAGATACTATATATCAGGGAGTAAGCAATTACCTGTTAAAGTTATAGTTGATGATTTGCCTATTAACGCCGGTGTTCAAATTTGTGAAGATATGTGGGATACTTCAGAAGATAATATCACTTCAGTTCTTGCTGCAAATTATGCTGATATTATACTGAATATTTCGGCATCACCATATGTAGAAGGTAAATTGTCTGAAAGGATTAAATTAGTCACTGATCACAGCAAAAATACAGGAAAAGCATTTGTATATTGTAATCTCGTAGGTGGTCAGGATGAAATAATCTTTGATGGAGCAAGTTTGGCATCGGATACCAATGGTAATTTGATACACATATCGCCTTCATTTAAAGAAGACCTTTCAATAATTGACTTTGATTCAGAAGAGAATCCCGCTTTAAAATATACAACTGAGGACAGCATCGAATCCTCATTCAACGCAATTCGCTTAGGAATACGCGATTATATGGGTAAGAGTGGGTTTAAAACTGCGATTTTGGGATTATCAGGTGGTATTGATTCAAGTCTCGTAGCGCTGTTGGCTGCGGAAGCGATTGGTCCGGAAAATTTAACAGGAATTTCTATGCCTTCACAATTTTCTTCAGAACATAGCAAATCAGATGCGGAGGATTTATCAAAAAATCTCGGTATCAACTTCAAAACAATACCTATAAAATCTACGTATGAGAATTACCTTGATATATTAAAGCCCCATTTTAATGGAGCTGAGAAAAATGAGACTGAGGAAAATATTCAGGCAAGAATAAGAGGCAATATTTTGATGGCGCTATCAAATAAATTTAATCATCTGCTATTATCCACAGGAAATAAAACTGAGTTAGCGCTCGGCTATGCAACATTGTATGGCGATATGGCAGGTGGATTGGCTCCGATCAATGACGTTTCAAAATTACAAGTTTACAAATTATGCCGATACTATAACGATTTAAAAGGATCGCATATTATTCCCGAATCAGTGTTCACTAAAACACCTTCCGCGGAGTTATCTGAGGATCAGGTTGATCCATTTGACTATGACATAATCAGTCCTCTCGTTGACGACATAATCCAATTAGGACTTACAAAGGATGAGCTTATTGACAAGGGATATGAGGTGGACACTATTAGCCGAATTATCAAGTTGATTAAAAGTTCTGAATTCAAAAGAAGGCAATCTCCGCCCGGAATTAAAATCACAAATAAGGCGTTTGGCATTGGAAGGAGAATGCCGTTAATAAACCATTACAGCGGTTTATAATAATGGCTGAGCTGGATACATATATAAGGACAATCCCTGATTTCCCTAAACCGGGAATTGGATTCAAGGATATTACTACTCTCCTTAAAAACCCAGTCGGACTAAAAAAATCGTTGGATCTGATGGTTGAAAAAACTACCGGCTTGGATATTGATCTCATATTGGGAATTGAATCCAGGGGATTCATATTTGGAGGGGCGCTTGCAGACAGATTAGGAGTTGGTTTTGATCTCATCAGAAAACCGGGCAAGCTTCCGGGTGAGGTTGTTTCGGAATCTTATGAACTCGAGTACGGCACAGATACCATTGAAATTCATAAAGATTCTATCGAAAAGGGAATGAATGTTCTGTTGATAGATGATTTGCTCGCAACCGGAGGGACGATGTCCGCCGCTCTCAGGTTGGTTAACAAATTTGATTGCACTGTCTCCGCTATTCTTTTCCTAATTGAGTTGACCTTTCTCAAGGGGAGAGAAAAACTCGGCACCGAAAATATAATTTCTTTGATTCAATACTCGGAAGAATAATTATAGGGACATATTATGGGTATAGCAGGTTTCGAATCATTACTTAAATGGGGGATAGCAGTTATTTTGACTTTATCCGTAATACCTATGTCGCTGAAATCGCCTGGCGCCACTGATTCCGATTTTAAACAGGTGGAAGAAGACCGTTTTGATCTTTCCGGTTACGAAATTCAAGTGGTAAAGTATAAAGTTAATAAGAAGATGCTTAACTCCTCTATTATAAGAACTTACGGTTTTATTGTTTCGCATCAAGGAAGAAGATTAACTGAACTGTATGTTCAAAAACATTTTAGGCCTGATTGGGAAGGATCTCAGAATGCATCTGATGAATATACTATTTGGGCTTTGGAAGAAAGAGACGGAGATGGTTATAAATTCATCAAACAATACCCGAGCTATTCTAAATATGTTTTAATCTTTCCCGCGCGAGACGTTGCTATGTTAGATGTTCAAAATATTATTAAGGAAAGATATATAACCGGTATAATACATCAATGATTTCTTGAGTTACCATTTCCATAAGTATCCGGCAGTTCGAGTCTTGCTGATACTGATTTCGGGTATTTTATTTTACGATCTGATTCATATCTCCGCAAGTTTTACCTGGTTGGTTATTTTCTCACTGCTCTTGATAGCCATATCTACATTCACTCTAAACCATCACATTAAAAGCATATTCTCAGTTATATTGATCTTTTTTATCGGATACTCATCGGCGTCTTTTAATCATATAGATGAATGGAACCTATCTAAAGAATTAGTTGCTGATCCAAATGTATCATTTATTGGTGAAGTAATCGAACTATCTGAAGATAAAAACAAATGGATAACTTTGGAAACTGACGCTCTGTTGTCAGAGAAAGGCAAAATAATCGGCAGCGGAATAAAAGTTAGATTATATCTTCCAAAATACAGTATTAAGTCCAACATTGGTGATTCCCTTTTAATTAGAGGGTTGTTATCGCTTCCAACGGACAGGAGAAATCCCGGTGGTTTCAGTTTAAAGAAGTGGTATCATTCAATGGGCATAACAGCCTATATGTCAGGTAATAATGTTAACTCTATTAAAGTATTATCGAATACTGTACAGGATAATGAATTTTCACAATTTATTAATAACATAAGACGTTCGCTTCGGGATCGATTATCTATGTTGGTATTGCCTGAAAGTTCTCAATTAGCAAATCCTTTGATATTGGGATATACAAAATCCATTGATAACGTCCTGAAAGACAAATTTAGAAACAGTGGAATAATTCATATATTAGTTATTTCAGGACTTCACATCAGCTTTATAGTTGGGATTTTATACATAATAGGATCGCTTTTTCGGCTTAAAAGAAATCATCTAATTTATTTTATTCTACTGGGAATAACGTTTTATGCCGCAATTGTAGGATGGAGGACACCGGTAGCAAGAGCGGTCATAATGGCATTTGCATTATTGATAGGAATTATATCGGAAAGAAAAACAGTAGCGCTAAATTCTCTTGGTATAGCGGCTCTGATAATATTGATGATTATGCCGAACGAACTTTATCAACCGGGATTCCAATTATCATTTCTTATCGTGGCTTCAATTCTTTTTTTCAATAATAAATATTTAGATAAATTACCATTGCCATCACCTACCGGATTTATCAATAGGATGATTAGATGGTTCTTGCAATTTTTATTAATAACAACAGCTGCGAATTTAATGGCAAATCCCCTAACAGCATATCATTTCAATATGATAACTCCGTTCGGCTTTCTGATAAATATAATTGCCGTTCCGCTGGCGGGCTTGCTTGTATCGCTTGGATTTACAATGTTGACACTTTCGTATATTTATTTTCCACTTGGTGCGGTGATAGGGTCAACTTTTGATCTTCTAACAAAACTTCTGCTGTCAATCTTAACGTTTTTTTCCGGGAGATCCGGGATGGTTATTTCTATACCGGAATTCCCAATCTGGATATTAGTTCTAATTATTGCTTCAGTTTTTAGCTTAGGATATTTGGATTCAGTTGGAGGCCGGATAAAATCATTTATGATTATGTTGCTGATATTTACCGGATTAAGTTTGAATCGGTCATTATCATATAAAGGCGCCGAAGTAACGTTTTTAGATGTCGGTCAGGGCGATGCTGCTTATATTGATGATAGTTTCGGCAGAAATATTATAATAGACACCGGTCAGTCCAATTACGGAAGTGAGGCGGGTAGGTTTGTTGTAGGTCCATTTTTAAGGTCAAAGGGAGTTAACACAATTAACTATTTACTTCTCACACATCAGGATTCAGACCACACAGGCGGAGCAATTTATATTTTAGAAAATTTTCAGGTTGATACATTAATTACAAGTTATAGTGATTCAGGTTCTTCGACTTACCTGAAAGTTCTTTCTATTGCGGAGCGAAAGAATATTCCGAGAATGAAAACAAAAATGGGAGATCTGATAAAATTAGGAAGATTTTCTTCTATACGGATATTGCATCCACCATTGGGTTATGGATTGAGATTTGCCAACTCCAATAACAATTCCTCTCTTGTATTTAAATATAATTATGGTGAGTCGAGCATATTATTCACAGCCGATATAGAATCGTCTGCTGAAATGAAACTTGTTAAATCCGGTTATAATCTGAAATCGCAGCTGTTAAAAGTACCTCACCACGGGAGTTCATCTTCAAGCAGTATGAACTTTATAGAAGCTGTTTCACCCGCTGAGGCTCTGATTTCAGTCGGTAGAAATAATTTATATGGTCATCCATCGAAAGAAGTTACCGAACGGTATGATAAATCAGAAATAAAACTAAAACGCACGGATATAGATATGGCAATCGTAATGCGCCTTAACGGTAAAACTATTGATAATTATAATTGGCGATAACTGTAATTTATATTAAGGGTATTATTTTCAATGAGGATATTTATTAGATGAAATTGATTTCCACATTGTTGATTTGCTCTCTATCATTTCAATTATCCGCATGCGCAGTCAGGCCGGCTCTAAATGACAATGATTGGGTAAATCTATCCCCTGAAGAGAGAAGGATATATTTTGAGAATATTCTTGAAGAACAAGATAGGCCGGTAGAACATTTAAGAATTGCGTACTTTGGAATGGGAGGATTAATAGCTTTTTTTGGTTTGGGTTTTGTGTTTGGTAAAAGCGGAGGTAATAATATAATTTCCTGGTTAGCGTTCCTAAGTAGTTTAGGAATACTTTGGGGCGGAATTGGAGCCGCCGTACAGAATGATGCTACCGGACAGAGAAAACGCATAGCAGTACGAGAATTGTCTATCTTGGATCATCCGGAATGGAGACGAGACAGGATAAGAGCGATTAGAGAAGGACAAATCGACATAGGATTTGAAGAGTTGATGGTTATATCGTCATGGGGCGAGCCACAACTGAAAATACAAAATATAATGTTCAATGGATTGTTATATGAGGAATGGTCTTATCTCATCAAGCTGAACACGAAAGTTTATATAGATGCAACGAGAAAGGTAGCGATAATTCAAACTCCTGAAATGACATACACGTCTAAATCGTCAAATCGGTAAAGGTTTCATCATTATCTTTTTTATCTGAACTCTTTTCTCAGAATTAAAAATAAATATTTCCAAATTCCTCTTTTTGGGAAATTATCTTCAAATTTCTATATACTTCTCTCAATAAAACGTTGTGCACAAATTCTTAATATCAATAATAACAACGTGATACGAGTACTATAATTTCATTTTCCAATGTTGGCACTATATATGCCTTAATCTGTACTGATGCTACACTACAGCCACCGGGTCAGGGGGAAACCCGGTGGGTGATTAAATTATAAATTTTTACAGTAATAAAGGTATTTTCCACCGTTCTCCGGTAGAACCGAGCGGATTCCATTTTATTTTGACTATTCAAGTCTTTCACGTTATTATATAAGGTATATTTCTTGCAGCAATTGTATAATTGAATGCATTTAATAAATTTGGACGGACAGGTATGACAACCGGTATAGAAAAAGATTACGAAAAAGATGAAATAATATGTCATCAGGGTGATACTGGGCAATATATTTACATTCTGCAATCAGGAAGACTCGGAATATATAAAGATGACCAACTTGTATCGGAATATAGCAAACCCGGTACAATACTCGGAGAAATGTCAATTATACTTGGCGATGAAAGATCTGCCTCAATTAAAGCGATGGAAGACAGTAAAGTTTCTGTAATACGGCTATCAGTTATTGATATGGTACAAAATTTTCCATCGTTTACCGTTAAAATACTTACAGTTCTTGCCGAACGATTGAAAGAAACTACGTCTGAATTATCTCATTCTTTAATTGATCATAATGTAGATGACGAATAGAATTATTTCATCTCCAGATTCTAAATGACAAACATTGATCTTCTTTCCTTCGAAAATAAGCTCTGGTCTGAAGGAAAGCTGTTTATTGCAGGAATAGATGAAGCCGGCAGAGGGCCTTTAGCGGGACCGGTTGTAGCGGCGGCTGTTGTGTTTAATCAGAATAATATCCCTGATGGTATAAACGATTCAAAAAAACTTTCTTCTTCAAAGCGGGAGAAACTTTTCAATGAAATAATAGATTCATGCCTTTCTTACGGCATAGGTAAAGTCTGGCAGGATGAGATCGACAAATCAGATATATTACGTTCCACACATATGGCAATGAGAATGGCAATCGGCGGCCTAAGCAGGACACCTGACTATCTCCTGGTGGATGGCCGAGGCTTACCTGACAAGATTATTCCGCAAAAAGCCATTGTTTCCGGTGATTCAAGGTCAGTATCAATTGCGGCAGCATCTATTCTGGCTAAAGTCTCCCGCGACAGAATTATGCTCGAAATAGCAAAGGTTTATCCCGAATATGAATTTGAAAAGCATAAGGGATACGGTACTGCCGCGCATATTCGGGTGATTAAGAATATCGGACCTTCTCCAATTCACCGCCATTCGTTTAAGAGAGTAAAGGGAATAAAGATTAAATTGGACACTACGAATAAAAAAGAGATTGGAAATTACGGAGAACGGTTGGCTGCTTTGGACTTAATAAAAAAGGGTTACGAAATATTGGAAAGGAATTTTTGGGCGGACCGGGAAAACGAACTGGATATTATAGCAGGAAAGAACGATACAATTGTGTTTGTTGAAGTCAAAACAAAGATGAGCGGTGATTTTGGCGAGCCGGAAACATGGGTTACGGAAAACAAAAAAAATCAAATTGCCAACGCGGCAAAATTTTATATAAACAGCAAAAGTCCTGATGCAAGCGAATACCGATTTGATGTTATGGCGTTGAACATCAATTCCAAAACACCTGTGATTAACCATATAACAGATGCGTTCAGACTTTAGATGCGTAAACTAATTCAGATAACCGCAGTTTTTCTCATTATTGGAAGTTGCTCGTATGAAAATTCAGCTAAGAATAATACCTCTGAGAAACCTGTGGGAATTGTTGTTTCCGTCGAAAAGTATGCTACAGAAATCGGAGGGCAAATACTGAAAGATGGAGGTAATGCCGTAGATGCTGCTGTTGCAGTGGGATTTGCGTTGGCAGTTACAAATCCGAGAGCAGGGAACATAGGTGGGGGCGGATTTATGGTATTACGTCTATCGGATGGGACTAAGACCACGATTGATTATCGTGAGAAAGCTCCATTAGCGTCCTCGAGAGATATGTATTTAGATTCTTTTGGAGAGCCTATAGAAGAATTATCTCAAGAAGGATATTTATCCGTTGGTGTGCCCGGGAGCGTTGCGGGTATGCTATACGCACTTGATAAGTACGGCACTCTTCCCATATCACAAATATTGCATCCTGCTTATTTGTTAGCAAAAAATGGAATTATAGTTGATTCACTATTAGCTAATTCTATTCAAGAAAAGATGGAATTGTTTCTTAAATATCCTTCAAGCGCAAAAATATTTTTAAAAGACTCTATTCCGTATGAAATCGGCGATACTTTGTATCAGACAGACTTAGCAGGAACTTTGGAACGAATTATAAATAATGGAGTGAAGGGGTTTTATGATGGAGTAACAGCGGGTTACTTTGAATCCACAATGCAGAAATATGGTGGAATAATAACAAAAGAAGACTTGTTAAGTTACGACCCTGTCGAACGTAAACCGATTATTGGGAATTACAGAGGGTTCGATATTATCAGTATGCCGCCGCCGAGCTCAGGTGGAATTGTTATGTTAGAGACTCTAAATATACTCGAAAACTTCGACATCTCAGGTATGGAGAGTAATTCGCTCTCATTTATAAATCATTTTGCTGAGGCAGCTAAATACGCTTTCGCCGATAGGGCAACTTATCTTGGTGATACGGACTACTATAATGTACCTGTGACTGCTTTAATCTCAAAAGAGTATGCGTTAAGTCTTTCAAAAAAGATAAAGAAAGGCGAGGTCGCTGCGGCTGGAGAAATAAATCACGATAATGACGCATTTATTGATTCCCTTGAAACCGTGTTGAAGAATGAATCTTCTGAGACGACTCATTATTCTGTTTTAGATAAATGGGGGAACGCTGTGGCGGTTACTACAACGCTTAATTCTTATTTCGGCAGTAAAGTAATTGTTGAAGGCGCGGGATTTATCCTTAACAATGAAATGGATGATTTCGCTGCTAAGATTGGCTCAAAAAATTTATATGGATTAATCCATGGAGAAACAAACACTATTGCCCCAGGCAAAAGAATGCTGAGTTCTATGACTCCTACTATTGTTGAAAAAGACGGAGAGGTAGTTCTGATTACCGGCTCACCCGACGGAAGTAGAATTATTTCGACGGTGACTCAAGTTCTCATAAACTACATTGATTTTAAAATGAACCCGACTGAAGCCGTTAGTACATGGCGAATTCACCATCAATGGATTCCTGATGCGTTGATATACGAAGAGGGTGGTTTGGACGATAAGTTGATCACCAGGCTTGAATCTTTAGGTTATATTGTTGAGCAAAGTATTGTTATTGGCTCAGCGCAAACAATCGGCAGGCATCATTCAACAGGATTGATGATACCTGCTCCGGATAATAGAAGAGCAGGATATTCCGCGGTGGTCAGCGAATAAATATTTTAATAATTAAAAGGGTTAAAATAATATGAAACTTTATGGATGGCTTGGATTACTCATCATTTTCCTTGCTGAAATCGGTCTGATATTTGAAAATAGTTTTGCGATGAGTTATATGACTCCTCTTTCCTGGACAGGCTATATAATGTTTATGGACGCATTGCTATATAAATTAGCGGGCTTTTCATATATCCTTAAAAAAAGGCGGGAATTCTTATGGATGCTGCCCTGGTCGGTTTTGGTGTGGCTATTATTTGAAGCATACGATTTGTATATGAACAATTGGTATTATGTGGGCACGCCTGACAGCATTCCTCTGTTTTGGTTCTCATCCGCATGGTCATTTTCCACTATCATTCCCGGAATACTATTGACGTACCAATTTGTAAAATATCTTGGACCGTTTGATAAACTGCGAATAAAAAAGTGGAAACTCGGACAAAAAGTGATGAAGGTTTATGTGGTTATCGGAACAATAATGATTCTGATTCCGTTCGCCTTTCCGATGGAAATTGCTGCATACCTTTACGTATTCGTCTGGTCAGGATATGTTTTCCTTCTCGAGCCGATTAACGAATGGTTAGGAGGAAAATCTTTTCTTCCTGATTTAAGAAATGGAAGTCCCGTTAAATTGCTAAACCTTTTTGCAGCCGGAATTATTTGTGGACTGCTTTGGGAGTTCTGGAATTATTGGGCATATACTAAATGGATTTATACCGTTCCCGGACCCTTAGGTGCCGGACCAAAATATTTTGAGATGCCTATAGTCGGGTTTTTAGGGTTTCTGCCATTTGCGGTAGAGATGTATTCAATGCAGAATTTCCTGATGGCTCTTATTGGAAAATATTCACCGCAATTGGTGGCGGAAAAAGCAGTTGAAGCGGGTTAATAAAAATCAAAACTAATTCTAAGTTGATTACCAGTTAATGTGGAAATGGGGAAATAGTATCACCGATGTACCCGGCGTAAGCGTCGGTAGTGCGGAAAACACTGAAGCCCAGACAGGATGTACGGTTGCTTTGTTTGAAGACGGAGCCGTTGCGGGTGTTGATGTAAGAGGTTCCGCTCCGGGAACAAGAGAAATTGAAGCTATCAAACCCGTTCGCAAGGTAGAAAAGATTCACGGGATATTATTGACGGGAGGAAGCGCCTTTGGTCTTGACGCAGCCGGTGGTGTTCAAAAATATCTTGAAGAACAGGGCATAGGATATGACGTGCAGGTAGCGAAAATTCCCATAGTCCCGACCGCAGTAATTTTTGATCTGAGAGTAGGCTCTCCTGAAATACGCCCGGACATTGAAATGGGTTACGAAGCTGCTAAAAATGCCACAGATTCGGAACCACTAAACGGGTTACACGGTGTTGGCATCGGCGCTTCAGCGGGAGGTATTTCCGGCGATAAGCGAGGGAGGGGCGGACTGGGCAGCGCTTCGCTGCAACTCGATAATAATATCTCCGTGGGCGCTTTGGTAGTTACAAACTCATTCGGAAACGTAATAAATCCTCACACAAATGAATTGCTTGTGGGCAGTCTGAATCGCGATGAATGGAAGCTGCCGAAATCAGCAGAGTCTTTTTTAGAAAATACTGTTCTCGCCGTAGTGGCAACCAACGGCAAATTAAATAAGGAAGAAGCCACGAAAGTTGCCCAGATGGCACAGGACGGTATAGCAAGAGCAATTATACCGTCGCATACAATGTATGACGGTGATATAGTTTTTGCGGTTTCCACAGGAAACAGCGAGTGTGACGTGAATATAATCGGGGATGCCGCTGCGGAAGTGATAATTCGTTCAATACTTAAAGGAATTTCTATTTCAAACGGAATAGCGCTTGACTCTATTAGCTAAGAAACAATAATTTGATTTCATCGTATAACAGGACAGGATATGAAGAAAAGCTTTGAAATAAAGAAAATTATTAAGAACGCCAAATCATTGGCGGGTATAATCATTACCGCTATGATTATAAAGTCAACCATCGTTGAGGCTTATCAGATACCTACGGGATCAATGGAAAACACTATTCTTGTTGGCGATTTTATTCTCGGAAATAAATTCATTTTCGGAATTCGTATTCCCGGAACAGATTGGAAACTTCCGGCTTTCAAAGACCCGCGTCCCGGAGATATAATCATATTCAAATATCCTCGCGACCCAAGTCAAAATTATATTAAACGGGCAATTGCCGTGGGCGGACAGACAGTTCAAATCAAGGATAAAAAAGTTTATGTGGACGGTAAAATTATGGATTTTCCTAAACATGGTAAATTCACCGATCCGAACATTCGGGACAAAACTTTAATAGAGGGTCTGATTTATCCTAAAGGAGCCGGCAACAGAGACAACTACGGTCCTATTACAGTACCGGAAGACCAAATATTTGTTATGGGCGATAACAGGGATGAAAGCTACGACAGCCGTTATTGGGGATTGGTTCCTATGAAGAATGTTTTGGGCGAAGGGATGATAATTTACTGGTCATGGGATAAAACAATACCTCTTTACAATTTCATAGAAAGAGTTCGTTGGTCGAGAATCGGCACAATACTGAGCTAGGCTCAACTTCCGGAATTTATCTTCACGTTCCTTTTTGTAAATTCAAATGTCCATATTGCGATTTCTATTCTATCGAGAGCGGGGATGAAGATAAGCCGCTGAGAACGGAGTTTGTACAGTCTCTTTTGAAGGAGATCGAATCAACCGAAGAAAACGTCAGCGAAGTCGGGACAATATATTTCGGAGGTGGAACGCCGAGTATTCTCAACGGCGGCGAAATGGAATCAATCTTCGCAGCTCTAAGAAGTAAATTTTCTGTCAAAAGCGATGCGGAAATAACCGTTGAAGTAAATCCCGGTGAAGTTGATTTAGAGCGGCTTTCATCTTACTACAGTTCAGGAGTGAATAGGTTAAGTATCGGTGCTCAGTCATTTAAGGAAGAGGAACTTAAAACTTTAGGCAGAATACATTCTCCGGAGGAAATATCCGATACTGTATCTATTGCTATATCGGCGGGTTTCAATAATTATAATCTGGACTTAATATATGCCGTTCCCGGACAAACAGTTGATTCTGTATTGGATAACGTCAATTCAGCTGCAACGTTAAAACCGAATCATATTTCAGTTTATTCTCTCACTTACGAAAAGAGTACTCCTTACTACTCAATGAAAGAAAATGGCGAGTTAAATCCAATAGACGGAAAACTTGAGGAGGAGATGAGAAATTCTATTTTGGTTCTCCTAAAAGAAGAGGGTTATCATAGATACGAAATTTCCAGTTATTCGTTGGAAGGATACGAATCTAAACATAATTCAGCCTATTGGGGAGGCGCGTCTTATATAGGATTCGGTCCTTCGGCACATTCGTTCGACGGCAAGAGACGTTGGTGGAATGTGAGGGATGTAAATAAATATAACAAAATAATGAAATCAGGAGAGAGTCCGGTTGCCGGTTCGGAAGAGCTAAATAAAGAACAATTGATGTTTGAACGGATATTTTTAGCGCTCAGAACTTCATTTGGCTTGGAAATCCGCTCATTCGAGAAAGAATTCAATTTTGTATTCGGAGAGAAGTATAAATCTCAAATGGAAAAAATAAAAGGGCTGAGCGTTTCTCAGAATGAAGAGCTGATAACATATGAGAATGATCGAGTGGTTCTGACTGAGAAGGGTCTATTATTTGCAGACGAAATATCCGAGCTGTTTGCTCCATAATTTACCTATATCAGTATTTAAAATAGCCGCTATTCGATTGTTCTTGCTTTATAATTCAATAGATACGTAATTATTTGTATATAAGGAATAAGAATTCCCATGTTGTTCGCTAAAATTACCAGATTTATTTTTATTCTCCCTGTGATCGTTGTTTCGGTTTTATCAGCTTCTCAAATTCAAGCGGAGAAAACTTCAGAAATCCATATTATAACGGTTGAGTCGATTATCAATCCTGTATCTGCGGATTACATCGTGCAATCTATAGATGATGCGGTAGAAGCCGGAGCGACTGCTATAATTATTGAACTTGATACTCCCGGCGGATTGATGACATCTATGAGACAGATAGTGAAAGCGGAACTTGAAGCAAAGATACCGATTATAGTCTATGTCAGTCCATCAGGTTCCCGCGCCGGCTCGGCGGGAGTTTTTATAACAATGGCGGCGCATATAGCCGTGATGGATAACGGAACAAACATTGGTGCGGCGCATCCCGTGGGATTAGGAGGTTCGTCACCGGATTCGGGTAGCGTTATGTGGGACAAAGTGACCAATGATGCGGTAGCGCAAATTCGCGCAATAGCGGAGAAACGGAATCGAAATGCCGACTGGGCTGAAAAAGCTGTGGTCGAAAGCGCTTCTATAACTGAGAAAGTCGCATTGGAATTAAACGTTATTGATTATATAGCGCCGAATATCGATAGCCTTCTTTCGAGTTTACAGGGGGACAGCGTCAAACTTGAAGATAAAGTGGTTATCTTAGATTTCGAAAACGCTAATATCGTCAGAAAGGAAATGAACTTCCGTTATACTTTTCTACTAAAATTATCCGATCCGAACATCGCATATATTTTTATGATGTTAGGATTTTACGGCATCTTTTTTGAATTTTCTAATCCGGGGGCTTTGGTTCCGGGAATAATCGGCGGTATTTTCATTATATTAGCGTTATTCAGTTTCCAAACGCTCCCGATAAACTGGGCGGGCGTTGCACTTATCATATTTGCGATGATTCTGTTTATACTTGAAATAAAGGTGATAAGCTATGGCGGTTTGACGATTGGAGGCATAGTCGCCATGGTTCTCGGTTCAATTATGCTGATTGACTCACCGATTCCTGCTCTTCAGGTAAGTCTCTCCGTTATCATTCCCGCTGTTCTATTGACGGCATCATTTTTCATAATTTCGATGTATCTTTATTACAAGGCTCAGCAGATGAAACCCATGACAGGGATGGAAGGACTTATTGGAGATGTAGGAACCGCTCGAACGGATATAGATAATCAGGGAGAAGTGAATATTCACGGCGAGATTTGGAAGGCATTTAGCGACGAACCGATAAGCGCCGGAGAATCTGTGGAAATTGTTTCAGTTTCAGGTTTGAAATTAAATATTATTAAATCAAAAAAATGAGGTAAAAATGACTGCTCAAATAGTTCTGATATTAATATTAGCGATACTGTTTATATCAAGCGCGTTAAAAGTTGTCAGGGAATATGACAGAGGCGTAATCTTTAGACTTGGAAGAATACTCGGGGCAAAGGGACCCGGATTGATATTCCTGATTCCTCTTATTGATAAGATGGTTAAGGTAAGTCTTCGGGTAATAACAATGGATATTCCGACTCAGGATATTATAACAAAGGATAACGTTTCAGTAAAAGTAAACGCCGTTTTGTATTTCAGGGTTGTTGATCCGGTAAAAGCCATAGTAAATGTGGAAGATTATCTTTTTGCTACCGGTCAGCTTGCTCAGACTACTTTGCGGAGCATACTCGGGCAGGTTGAGCTGGATGACCTGCTTTCCAAAAGAGAATCAATTAACGAACAACTCCAAACAATCGTGGATGATCAGACCGACCCCTGGGGCGTAAAGGTCAGCCTGGTAGAACTCAAGCACGTCGATCTTCCTTCAGAAATGCAACGCGCAATGGCTAAGCAGGCTGAAGCTGAAAGAGATAGAAGAGCAAAGATTATTCATGCGGAAGGAGAATATCAGGCATCGGAAAAACTTGCTAAAGCAGCTGAAATACTTGGTACGCAACCGGCAGCCCTCCAGCTTCGGTATCTGCAAACTCTGACTGAAGTGGCGGCTGAAAACAATTCCACTTTAATTTTTCCTCTGCCAATAGAATTCTTAAAAGCATTTAGTCACTTTACGGATACTCCCTCAGATACCAAAAAAGAAAGCTAATTATCTGAAATAGTAATTTCCCATACATCCGTTACTGTGAGCATTCTTCATATTAACGGTGTACTTAATATAAAAAATTATACTTTGATAATAGAAGTAATGGAGTTATAGATTGATTAGAATTAATATATTGATAATGTTTGCGATGAGTTTTCTTACTTTAGTTTCTTGTTCATCCAACGAAAATAAAAGTAAAATACAAGCAGAGGTCATCTCCCTTGACAGTCCTGACCTAAAAGATATGCCTCATTTCGAACTCTCATACCTTGACGGTAGCCATTTTGATTCGAAATCATTAGAAGGCAAGGTAGTTTTCGTGGATTTTTGGGCAACATGGTGCGGTCCTTGTCTATTTGAAATTCCATCAATGGTGGAGATGGGTCATAAATATAAAGATGACGGATTCGAAATTGTGGGTATTGCTGTTCAATCAGGCAGCCAGGAAGATATACAGCCGACAATTGATAAATTGAAGATGGACTATCATGTTCTTATTGGAGATGATGAAGTTATGGACGCATTTGGGGGAATTTATGGATTTCCGACTAACTTTCTCATCACCAGAAAAGGGAAGATATATAAAACCTTTTTGGGTGTCTATCCTGAGAAAGATAAGGTAGTTGAAAAAGATGTTAGATATTTACTGGGCTTAGATGCCGAATCGACCGAATTAATTGGCTAATGTATATAAATTATGAAACTTTATTGCAGATTTACCGTCTATAACTATGTAATGATAAAGATATTGAATATAAACAGAAATACGTATGGGGACTGTTTAAGATAACGAAAGACTTCACCTAACACCTACAGAAAACACCTACCGAAAAAAATGCGGTGGTTTCGAAAGAAGCCACCGCCATTTATTTTATCCCGTATTGAATCTTCATTTAGTATTCATTAAATTCGCTTTATAATTTTAAGGTTATTTATTTGGAATTTAGTGAACTATTAAAAATCGTTGACGGTTATCAGAAAACGAGAATATTATTTTCAGCGGTTGACATAGGTATATTTGATAAAATAAACGCTAACCCTGCAAATGCAGAAGACGTTGCAGATAGATGCGGCACTGATTCTCGATATACCGAGACAATCCTTAACTCTCTTGTATCAATGAAATTTCTCGACAAGAATGATGATATTTATAGGAACACTGATGCCGCGGTTCAATACCTAATGAAAGACTCGGATTCTTATATTGGAGATATTATACTGTTTACTGGAAATTCCTGGGATGCGTGGGGAAAGTTGTCTGCATCAATAAAAGAGGGTAAGCCTAAATCCAAGCCATACATTGAAAAACAGCACGATAAAGAATGGGATGATTTCATTAAGGCAATGCATAATTATGCTCTGTCAAGAGGAGACGCTGATACCACTGCTCGTCTTATTGATTTATCAAAACAGAACAATCTTCTTGATGTCGCATGCGGACCGGGTACCTATTCTTTTGAACTGGCAAAAAAGTATTCGAACCTGAATATCATTCTTTTTGATCTTCCGAAAACCATCGGTATAACAAAGAAAATAGGAATTGAATATCCGTTTTCCGATAGGATAAAATATGTTGAAGGTGATTATAACGTTGACGACTTTCCTTCTTCATATGATTGTGCGCTTCTTTTTAATATCATTCATCAAGAGAATTATGACACTAATTTGAAATTGATAGGGAAAATTTTCGATGGACTCGACCAAGACGGAATTCTTATTATTAAAGATCACATATTAAACGAAGATAAAACGTTACCGGAAGACGGCTCCATTTTTTCTGTTCAGATGCGACTTACAAACGGCGGTAGATGTTACAGCGAAAGCGAGGTAAGGTCTTGGATGTCTGATGTTGGCTTTAGCGACATAACTAAAATCGGTCCGGCGGCTCCAATGACATCAGCATTTATGACCGGGATTAAGTAGTTTAAAATAAATGAAGAAGGATAAATGATGGAATACAGTTATTTAGGAAGAAGCGGTCTAAAGGTCTCGAAGCTCTGTCTCGGCACAATGAACTTCGGCCCATTTGCCGATGAACAAGAATCCCATGCGATTATGGATAAAGCGTTAGAAATAGGAATAAACTTTTTTGATACGGCAAATGTTTACGGCTGGAAAATGGGGGAAGGGTTGACGGAGAAAATATTAGGAAACTGGTTGGCAAAGGACGAAGTGAGAAGGAAGCAAATCGTCCTGGCAACCAAAGTTTACGGAGAGATGGGGAAAGATCCCAACGAGAGCGGATTATCGAAATACCACATCATTCGTGCTTGTGAGGAAAGTCTTCAACGGCTCCAAACTGACAGAATTGACCTGTATCAGATGCATCATGTGGAACGTTCTACTCCATATGAAGAGATATGGGAAGCGATGGAGCAGCTCGTTAAAGATGGGAAAGTGTTATATATAGGAAGCAGTAATTTTGCGGGATGGGATCTTGCTAAAGCCCAGTCCGTTGCGTCCAAACGAAATTTTATGGGAATTATTTCAGAGCAACATAAATATTCTTTAAGCTGCCGGTTACCGGAGCTTGAAGTGCTGCCATCCGCTAAAGATCACGGAATCGGAATAATCCCCTGGAGTCCGCTTGATGGTGGATTGTTGGGCGGTCATGCTTTCGACGCAAACAAAAAATCACGAACTGCCGATGACTTTTCTGTTTCAAAAATCAAATTGTTAAAGAAGAATATTGAGGATTATTATGCGTTTTGTAAGGAGTTGGGTGAATCGCCTGCTGATGTGGCGATAGCCTGGCTGCTACACAACGACGCCGTCACCTCACCAATAATCGGACCGCGGAATATGGAACAATTGACAGGAATAATAAAATCGATTGAGATAAAGTTAACTGAAGAATCTCTTAATAAATTAGATGAAATATGGCCGGGTCCCGGCGGCAGCGCGCCTGCGGCATATTCATGGTAAAATATTCAGAGTAAATCGTATTAAAGAAAGGCAACTAAGATGGAACCGACAAATGTTGAAATATTACCAAATGATTTAGCCATTAACTGGTCAGATAACCATGAGACATATATAGATTTTGTTACTCTCCGCACAGCGTGTCCGTGCGCCGCTTGCAAAGGAGAGGGACATTTATGGGGGAAAACCACTCCTACAATAGATACGAGTAATCTCCCGCCAAACGCGTTCGAGTTGGTAGGGGTGAGTCAAGTAGGGAATTATGCTATCCAGGCCGTTTGGGCCGATAGGCACGATTCGGGTATCTTCTCATACGATGTTTTGAGGTCACTTTGTCAATGCGAAGAATGTGTTGCAGACCGGGCAAAATAAATTAATTAAAATATGTTCACTGATAGTCCTGCTCTTTTTACTTGCCGGATGCGGACGATCTCTTATACCAAAATCATATGATAACGCTGTTTTTGAAGTCGAAGAAGAAGGTATCAAACTCTTTTTCGAGTTAAGAACAAGCGGTGGATTTGCTCTTCCCGGCGACAGATACATCATTTATGTTATCAATGAATCAGGAAAAGCCGTTGAGTTTGATTATAAAACCGATCGGTACTATTATTACACGATGACCCAGCGATATTTAGCGCACGTCTTTATGGTGGGAGGAACATTGCCGCGGTTCGTCAATCCCGGTCAGACTGTAACTATAGGACTTATGACGGATAGAAAAGGGCTATCTATTGAAGGTTTTGAGGTGATTTGGAAAAAAGCAGGCTTAAAATTATTCGCCGGAAAAAAAGAGAAAGAAAGCTAGCTGGCTTTGTAGGCGCTGAATTTATTTTCTTCGCCTTTTAACAATCGTTGAATATTACTTCGATGCGTATAAAAAATTAAAAACACGATAAGGACTGCGAATACATATCGCGCAATTTCAATATCTCCTTCAAAAAACTGCTCATGAATATATAAGCTTATTGGCAATGTGAGAGCTCCGAGCATGGAAGCAAGTGAAACATACTTCGTTGTTACAACGGTTGTAGCAAATACCGCAAAACAAAACAGAAGAGCAATCGGGTAAAGAGCAAGGAGCATACCGGCAGCGGTTCCGACACCCTTTCCACCTTTAAATCCGGCGAACAGCGTATAAATATGCCCTATAATCGAAAAACTTCCGGCAAGAATTTGTACCATAAGAGGATCGATAATTCCGTTAGTATAACCTAACTGAGCGATGTAATATGCCGCGAACCAGCCCTTCGCAAAATCAAATATCATCACCGACATTCCGATTTTCCAGCCGAGAGTCCGGAGCGCGTTAGTGCCTCCAACGTTTCCGCTGCCATACTCTCTGATGTCGATACCTCTTGTTAATCTTGCCGCAATTATCGCGCTTGGAATGGAGCCTACAAGATAGCTAAGGACGATTACAATTAGTAATTCTGTCAACCTATCGGTTCTCCTATAAATGCGGCGCCGATTGTGCCTAAGCCGGCATGGGCTCCAAGAGCCGGGGAAGCTTCAATGATATATATATCGTCCGTATTGAAATGTGATTTTATTTCCTGTTCCATCCATTTGGCGGATTTTGACGCTCTTGCGTGAACAACCGCAAATCTTAAATTCGTAAAGCCCCCAGTAGTTTTTATAAATGTTTTGAACACTTTCTTCGCCAAGGCCTTTTTACCGAATGATACGGTTACGGGTTTTCCTTTTCCTTCATCATCAAAGGTGATTATCGGTCGTAGATTGAGCGCTCTGGTTATAATACCTTTTGAAAGAGGAACTCTTCCGCTTCGTATTAAATTCGCAACATCCTCAATTCCAACAATAATTTCGGTATTTGGAACCATCTTTCTGGTCAATCGAATAATCTCATCATACGATTTTCCTTCTTCCAATAATTCAGCGGCATAGCGAACAAGAAGACCTAACGCGATGCTTGTGGTGGTGCTGTCAATTGTGGTAATGACAGTATCGGCTATATTCCTCGATACTGCTTGAGCAGACTGCAAGGTTCCGCTGGCAGCACCGGTGAGATGAATTGATATTATCTGATTGGATTTTTCTGCTACACTTTCATATATTTTTTTGAAATCCGCCGGAGTCGGCTGACTGGTGGTGGGCGAGACATCTGCCGCTTCGAACATATTATAAAACTCGCCTGTGTTCATTGTGGTTTTATCAAGGTAAGAGTCCGTTCCAAAATTTATTCGTAAAGGAACAATCCTAATCTTATGTTGTTTTAATATTTCTTCAGGTAAATCACACGACGAATCGGATACAATAGCGATTTTTCCTGCTTCCGAATCTTCAAACTGCGCTACATGCTGAGCTTTCATATCGTCTATTTTCTTATTCATCAGTTCTCCATATTGTTGTAAAATATCAAATACTTCATCGGGACTGTTGGTATGGACGTGAATTTTAATTTTATTCGGAGAACCGGCGACAATCAATGAATCTCCGATTTTAAGGAGTTTTTCTTTAATTTCTGATTTGTTAATATTCGAGCCGGATACAATACATTCCGTACAATATTGAAATTTTATATCTTCGGGAGCCATTTCAATTTTTGGATGACTTATTTTTATATCTTCAACCTCTTTTGGCAGATTACTTAAGTTACCGGAATCTATATAATTATAAATACCTTCAATAAAGTAAACAAAACCCTGCGCGCCCGAATCAACGACTCCCGCATCTGCCAATAATTTCATTTGTTTCGGAGTATTCGCAAGAGAAATTTTTGCTTCAGCAAGCGACTTCTGTATAATATCAACAAAATCTTGTGATTTTACCGATGCTGTTTCAACAGCTTTCCCCCAGGCATTCATAACTGTAAGTATTGTGCCTTCAACTGGGTCAGCTATTGCGCTGCTGGCTGTTTCTATAGCATTATTTATTGCTGAGGAAAAAGTTTTAATGTCAATTTTATCTTCACCGGTTAAATTTTCGGAAAAACCGTAGAAGAATTGAGCTAATATCACTCCGGAGTTACCTTGCGCCCCCATCAAAGCTGAATCGGCAACTGTCCCGCTTACCTCTTCAATCGAACTTGCCTCCGAATTAACCAGAGCGGTGTGAATACTTTTGAGAGTTATTGCCATATTTGTTCCGGTATCATTATCAGCTACCGGGAAAACGTTGATTTTATTAAGATATTCCGCTTGGGATATAACCCAATCTGATCCGGCAAGAAGAGCTCTTAATAGACGAGGTCCATTTAGATAAAAGATTTTCATCAGATTGAAAAATATAGTATAGCGTTCAAATAATGTCAAGCAGGATAAGGGCATCAATAATGATTTTCTAATCATAGGAGGCGATTTTTGAGGTTTTCGATTGCGTAATATACTTTCTATTACTATACTTACGATGAATTATAGACGTTTATCAGATAACTGAAAAAAGGGTATAAATTGAAGAAATTTGGTCTGCAAATCGTTTTATTGGTTATAACTATAGCCGCATGTTCATCTTCAGCAGAAAAAGCGTATAATGATATTACGGTCGAAGAAGTACGGAAGATGCTTAAAGACAAAGACGAAAATATCTTCTTGCTGGATGTTCGAACGTTAGAAGAGTATTACGGTGAGTTGGGGCATTTGCCTACAGCGACGCTGATTCCGCATAACAAGCTCGAAGAGAGATTGAATGAGCTTTCCGAGCATAAAGATAAAAAGATCATCGCATATTGCAGATCCGGAGTACGGAGTGTAATCGCATCAGAAATTTTATCCAAAAACGGATACGACGTATACAACATGACTGGTGGTATGAAGTTATTTAAGAGTACGTATCCGAATTACTAATAAGTCAGGAGTGAAATGAATTTATTAATTATATCAAATTATCTTCACCTAATATCAATGGCAGCATGGGTAGGAGGTATGTTATATATGGTTCTTGTTGAAGTACCGGTGTTGAAAAATAATATGGAGCCGGCAGAATTCAGTAATAAAATGTCTTTGCTCGGCAAGCGATTTAAAAATATTGGATGGATACTTTTATTCCTTCTTTTTGCAACGGGCTTACTGAATATTATACTTGAACCGGATATTTCATCTATGATGAAATCAGAAACTTATCGTATGAGCATTACTGTAAAGCTAATATTATTTACGTTAATGGTTTTGAATACGGCAATTCATTCTTTGTATTTAGGACCAAAAATGTCTCAACTTTCAGAAAAAATGAACTCCGGAAACGGAGACGATATTAGTTCCGACCTTCTTAATCTGCGAAAGAGATCTATGTTTTCGTCTGCGTTAAGCTTATTACTTTCGTTAGTAATTGTCTATTTTGGATTGCTCGCTTCTCAGGTATAGAAATCAATATTATTGGATTAGTCAGATCATGAGCTAAATCTTGAAAAAAACAATAATACTTTTCACTTTTTTGCTTCAGATCTCCTGTGCTTATTACAATACATTTTATAACGCAAAAAAATATTATAATAAGGGTCGAGAAGATGCTGAGAAAAATATTTCAACTCTGATTTCAAATTCTGAAATTAAGAATTATAATCTTACCGTTGAAAAATGCGAATCAGTATTAGTAAAATTCCCCAATAGTAGATATGTAGATGATGCGCTTCTTTTAATGAGTAAAGCCCAGTTTTACTTAGGCGACTATCAAAAATCTAAAATCAATTTGGAAGAATTGGTTCGGCGATTCCCGGAAAGCAATCTAAAAGATGAGGCGCTGCTATGGACAGGCAGAGCGGTTTGGAAGTTGGGACAATTCACCTTAGCAGAGAGTGGAATTACAGAAGTGCTCAACAGTACTGATGACAGAAAACTACTCTCAGCGGGAAATGATATGCTCGCTGAAATTTACAGAGACAGAAATGATGCTGAGAACGAAATCAAGTATCTTCGGGATGTTATTGTATATAGTGATGATAATCAACAAAAAGCTGAGACATATTACAGAATCGGATTGATATTAATTGAACAAAATAAATTTAAGGAAGCTATTAGTTCTTTTCAAAAAGTAGAAATTCAATTACCAACTCCTGAGTTATTAATTAAAGCAAAGATGGAGAATACCAGAGCATTAAAGCATATGGGAAATACTACGGAAGCTCTCGATATTCTTCAGGCGATGCTTGATTCCCGGCGATTTAAGAATATTTGGGGAGATATTGAATTAGAAATTGCAGAAATAGCAGCCTTAACGGGTGATGTAGATGGCGCCATTGAACAATATGGCGCGATTGCAATTACCTATCCAAAAAGTGAAGTAGCAATGGATGCATGGTTGAAGCTGGCGAAATTACATACGTTTCCTTTAGATAATGATAATAAATATATCAATTATCCGTACGGTATGGAATATTTTCATAGAGCTGAAAAAGAACTTAAAAAAGGCTCATATTCTGAAAACTCCAAACGAAATAGGATTAAAATAAAAGGGTTCTTGCAATCATCCGATAATGTTGATAAAGACAAAATTGAACTTATCTGGCTTTCAGGTGATGAAGATACGGCAAGTGAACAATGGCATCAATTCACTCTTAGTCAAAATGAGCGATTGGATGGTATTCTTCCGGCAAGGAAACTTAAGCAGAAGAAAAAAACGCAAAATGAAATCGAGGAGGAGGAAGAAAGGAATCTGGAAGAAAAGAGATTATTAAATCAGCAGTTATTTGCAGAACAAACCGGATTTGATGAAAAAGAAAATTTACCTATCGCTAAAATAAATACAGAGAATGATTCTCTCGCTTTGAAAAATTTAGGTAATGTAAACATAGATTCAACTACATCGGATAGCGCGATGCAAACTGAACTTAATGTTGTTGATAAGAAGAAAGAGAGCCCATTTAAAAATAGATCTAAAGCAGCGGTAATCATAGAACTAATTCATAATGAATATCTTATGGCTGAGTTTTATCAATTAGACCTTAATCAGCCCGACTCGGCAAGGACGATTTATGAGCATATTCTTACAGAATATCCGGATTCGGAATTTGCGCCTCGTTCTGCTCTTTCACTTGGTATTCTTCAGATGAAAACCAATCAGACATTTGCTGATTCTATGTTTAATCTTATACTCACAAAATATCCTGATAGCCCCTCTACAATTGAAGTAAACAGGAGATTGAATACTTTGTCCTCCCGGGCTAATTTCCGAGCAAATCCTGAATCGATTTTATATGAGCAGGCTTACGATAAAGCGTTTATAAGTAAGAATGATAAAGATGCTTTAAAACTTGTAGCGTTAATTGAAAGCAACTATCCCGGCTCTTATATCGCGGCAAAAGCTGCATATTTAAGAGCATATATGATAGATAGTTCTAATGAGTCGCCTGAGAACTCACTTAAAGAATATAATCGCGTAATTGAAAATTATTCGGAAAGTGAATTTGCCAGAGAATCCAGAATAAGAGTTGCGCGATTAAACCTTATTATTGAAAAACCTGAAGAAAATATTAAAGATGAAGACCAACCGCGAAATAAAAGTTCAAAAAAGAGTAAACAAATAATCACTAAGTAATGGGAAGATCTTCCGTTAAAGTACTGTCGAACAGGAATATCGCACGGAGCACATTCTCTCTGACTTTTGAATCTACTCCTGAGTTGTTTCAATCAAAACCCGGTCAGTTCATCAATATAAAAATTCGAGGCGAAGAAGCGCCGTTATTCAGAAGACCATTCAGTATTGCATCTGTTCAGGACAACTCAATTGAAATAATTTATGCGGTAATTGGCAAGGGAACATTCTATCTGTCAAATCTCAATACGGGCGACTATTTGGATATTATCGGCCCGCTTGGCAGCTGCTTTAAATTTGATACCGAAAAATCCAATTACTTGCTTGTAGGAGGCGGTGTAGGTGTTCCTCCGCTTTTATATCTTGCGGATGTGATGAATAAATACGAAATCAGACCGAAATTTTTGGCAGGATTCAAGAATTCAGCTGTATGTTTTATAAGTGATAATAGCAAATCAATTAGCGTCGCTACAGATGACGGTTCTCGCGGCTATCACGGCGTTGTGACTGATTTACTGGTAGAGCGTCTCAATGAAAGTAAATGGGATGGTATATACGCCTGCGGCCCTGAGCCTATGCTTTCTGTTGTCAGTGAGATTGCGAACAAAATGAATATGCCCTGCTCTCTGTCTGTTGAAAGAGTATTCGGCTGCGGCACCGGCATTTGCTTTGGATGTATAATCGACAGTTCCTTAAAGCGCTATACTGAAACCGGAAATAAATATATGCTGGCTTGTAAAGACGGACCCGTTTTTGATTCTACGAACATAAATATATGATTGAGAAAAACACAGATAAGTGGGAAGTGGATTTAACTGTTGATCTCGGGAAATTAAAATTAAAAAATCCCTTATTCTCAGCGTCCGGCACATTCGGCTATGGTGATGAATTAAAGGGTATCATAAATCCTGATGAATTAGGAGCTATCTGCACAAAATCCATTACACCAAAGGCACGTGAGGGAAATCCAGCTCCAAGGATTGCGGAACTTGACTATGGAATGTTAAATTCCATAGGGTTGGCTAATGTCGGCTTGCGGTCGTTTATCGCCGATAAGATGCCTTACCTTGCTGAATTATCCACAAATGTAATAGTTAACGTAGCAGGCTTTTCCATTGATGATTATTTGGAAGTTGTAATCGCATTGGAATCTGAAAAAGGAATTGATGGATATGAGATAAACATTTCTTGCCCTAATGTGGATGGAGGCTTGGAATTTGGCAGTTCGGCGAAATCAGCGGAAGAGCTGACTAAGAGGATAAGAAAAGAAACTGAGCGGTTTTTGATGGTAAAATTATCACCGAATGTAACGGATATTTCAGAAATTGCAAAAGCGGTAGAAGGAGCCGGCGCGGATTCTATTTCGCTCATCAATACTCTTGTAGGAATGGAAGTTGATATAAACAGTGAACTGCCGTTGTTACAAAGAAAAAAAGGCGGATATAGCGGTCCCGGAATTAAACCTGTCGCGCTTGCAATGGTAAATAGCGTCTATCAAAATGTAAAGATACCGGTCGTGGGAATAGGTGGAATAATGAATGCTTCCGATGTAGTTCAATTTATGCTGGTAGGAGCGACCGCCGTCCAATTGGGGACGACAAATTTCATTAATCCCGAATCCTTTAGTGATATTCTTGATGATTTAATTAACATTGCCGAATCAAAAGGATTAAGAAATATATCCGACCTTACGGGTAGGTTAAAAGAATGGGAATAATCCGTCCAATATTGATTACGGTTATATTGTTCTCCATTATATCGTGCTCTGCAAACCCTCGCTTTCGTGCGGGGAATATCAATAGACCGCAAAAAAACACTGACAAAAACAGCACAGGACTCGAAAAAGTACAGTACGGTATATCATCATATTACGGTCCTAAATTTCATGGGAAACTAACCGCAAACGGTGAGATATTTGATATGTATAAAATATCAGCTGCGCATCGGTATTTACCGTTAGGTACTATAATTCAGGTAAGAAACCTCGATAACAATAAAACATTGCGGATAAGAATTAATGACAGGGGACCTTACGTAAATAATCGGGTTCTTGACTGTTCTTACGCGGCTGCGTTGAAGCTCGATTTTGTAGAGCAGGGAACTGCGAATATAAAGTTGGTAGTGATAGAAATGGGTACCGGTAAAAGATAGACGGTGTAAATGAGAGGATAATTTATGTCTGAAAATAGTAAACGAATATTAGTAGCTCTTGCAGGCACTCCGTTGATTATCGCATCACTATATATGGGGAATATATTTTTCTTGATAATCATCGGTATAATCGCTCTTGTAGGCCAAAAAGAATATTACGCGTTCGCGTCTGCAAAGGGCTTAAATCCAAATAAATCTGTAGGTCATTTTTTTGCTATCATAATTCTATTATCGTTTTACTTTCATTTCGAAGCCGGTCTGATTAACGTATTGATTGTCGCTGTAATGGTTTCTATGGTTATAGAAATATTTTCCAAACATGAATCCCCCATACAGAACAGCGCGGTGACTTTATTTTCTCTTATTTATCCCGTCATCTTAATTGGAACCTTATATCCACTTAGAGAAATCGATTCAACTTATAATGACACCGGATTTAATCTTGTAATGGCAATATTTATTGGTGTTTGGTTGTCTGATATATCGGCATATTATTTAGGCAAAGCATTCGGAAAACACAAATTGAATGAGCGAATCAGTCCCAAAAAAACGTGGGAGGGTGCAATTGCAGGATTCAGCGCATCGTTAATCTCAATGTTTCTGATGAAGCAGACAGGTTTCTTAGGTTCATCTTTTTCAATTATTGACATTTCCTTTTTTGCGATATTCGGCGGCATTGGAGGACAGTTCGGAGATTTATTCGAATCAATGATAAAAAGAGATGCCGGAGTTAAGGATTCCGGTTCATTTCTGCCCGGTCACGGAGGGATGTTGGATCGGTTCGACGGAGTACTTTTCGCGGCTCCTCTGACTTATATATACTTACTCTTGAGATAATTCATTATTTATTTGCAGCATTGCAACTATGCATTAAATAATAAGTATTCAAAAAATATATCTCATCGAAAATGTCTTGAATATTATTATCTTTATTCAGTAATTTTAGCGTTCTGACTAATATTATACAGATAAGGTTTGGATGAAGAAATATGAGTAAAAAGTATCAGAATTATGTTGATGGAAAATGGTGCGACGCCATTAGCGGGGAGACATTCGAAAATAGAAATCCCGCTAATTGGGACGAATTAGTAGGGACTTTTCCAAGTTCAAACGAGGAAGACGTTAACAAGGCGGTTTCCGCTGCTAACGCTGCATTTAACGAATGGAAGCAGGTTCCCGCTCCTATAAGGGGTAATATGATTCAGAAAGCAGGCGATATTCTCGTTGAAAGGAAAAAAGAGATTGCCGAACTAATGACTCGTGAAATGGGTAAGGTGTTGCTTGAAACACTTGGAGATACACAAGAAGGTATTGATACTGCCTATTATTCAGCTTCTGAGAGCAGAAGAATGTTCGGTTACACGGCGCCTTCTGAATTGCGAGATAAGTTTAATATGGTTATTCGGAGACCAATAGGCACTGCCGGAGTCATCTCTCCATGGAATTTCCCTCTTGCAATACCTACCTGGAAGATATTTCCCGCTCTTACCTGCGGCAACACTGTCGTTTTTAAACCTGCATCTGATACTCCCGCCACAGCGACGCTTTTCGTTGAAGTACTGCTTGATGCCGGTATTCCTCCGGGTGTTATCAATATCGTTCACGGTGGCGGCAGAAGCGTGGGAACTCCTATAGTTGAGCATGAAAACATCGACCTGATTTCATTTACCGGTTCTTCGGAGGTCGGCAGAATGATTGCTTCTTCGGGAGGGAGAGCTCTTAAAAGAGTCTCCCTTGAGCTTGGGGGGAAAAATGCTCAAATAGTAATGGATGACGCGGACATTGATTTGGCGATTGAAGGAGTCCTATGGGGAGCATTTGGAACAGCGGGACAACGCTGTACCGCTACAAGCAGATTAATATTACATGAGGCTATTCACGATAATTTCATAGACCTGCTCATAGGGAAAATAGAGAATCTTAAACTCGGAAATGGCTTGGACGAATCAGTTGAAGTGGGTCCCATCGTTAATGAAGATCAGAGGAAAGGCATTGATGAATATGTGGAGATAGGTAAATCCGAGGGAGCAACTCTGTCAGCCGGGGGGGGATTCGGTACCGGCGGAGAACTTGACGCAGGGTGGTTTTATAAACCTACACTGTTCACTGATGTTCATCCCGAAATGAGAATTGCAAAGGAAGAAATATTTGGTCCTGTATTAAGCGTGCTGAAATTCAAGACATTCGAAGAGGCGATAGATATATCTAACAACATTGATTACGGCCTCTCTTCGAGCATTTATACAAAAAACATTAACAATGCGTTTAAGGCGATTAAGGATATTGATACCGGAATAACTTATATCAACGGTCCCACCATCGGAGCTGAATGCAATATGCCGTTCGGCGGATGCAAAGATACAGGTAATGGTCATCGTGAAGGAGGAAGTAGCGCGTTTGATTTCTTCACAGAAGAAAAAACCGTGTATGTAGATTTTTCAGGTAAGCTCCAGAGAGCGCAAATAGATAATGAATGATAATTCAGTTGGAGGGGATGAATAATATATGAATATCAATGCAAGCAAAGTTAAGGATTCCTTATCTCATCATATCCTTGCAGATGGAATGGATATGATATTTGATGAAGAAAAAAGTGAAGGCTCATGTTTTGTAGATAAAAGAGACGGAAGAAAATTCGTTGATCTGTTTTCCTTTTTTGCATCTTCCCCTGTTGGCTTCAATCATCATCGAATACGGGAAGCAAGCGATAAATTAGGTAAAATAGCAAAACATAAACCTACCCTTTCCGATGTTTACACCGATACTTTTGCTGAATTTGTCGAAACATTTAGTAATTTTGGAATACCCGAAGAATTGCAACACGCATTTTTCATTGAAGGTGGTGCTCTTGGTGTAGAAAATGCCTTGAAAGCCGCTTTCGACTGGAAAGTTAGAAAAAATCTGGCTAAAGGAAAGGGAGAGAAAGGCTCAAAAGTAATTCACTTTAAAAACGCTTTTCATGGAAGAACGGGCTATACTCTTTCATTGACGAACACCGGCGAACACAAAATTATGTATTTCCCAAAATTTGATTGGCCGAGGATAAGCGCTCCCGCAATCCAATTTCCGTTAGAGGATAATGAAGAACAGATCATTGCGGCAGAAAACAAATCTCTCGAGGAGATAAAATCCGCTCTCTCTCAAAATCCGGATGATATTGCGGCGCTCATAATTGAGCCAATACAATCAGAAGGCGGAGATAATCATTTTCGCGGTGAATTTCTTGCTGAATTGCGGACATTAGCTGATGAATCGGAATTTATGTTGATCTTTGACGAGGTTCAAACGGGAGTCGGGCTCACCGGTAAATTCTGGGCGTATGAAAATTCTGACACTATTCCTGATATGATTTCTTTTGGTAAGAAGATGCAGGTATGTGGATTCCTTGCCGGTAAAAGATTGGACGAAGTTGAGGATAACGTATTTCAGTCATCCGGCAGAATTAACTCCACATTTGGCGGTAATATTGTGGATATGGCGAGAACATCTATCTATCTCAATATTATCAAAGATGAAAATCTGCTGCAAAATGCTGAAACGGTGGGGAATCATCTCCTATACAGAATACAAGCTCTTCAGGATGAGTTCAACGGTTTTGTTTCAAATGCTCGTGGGAAAGGATTGTTATGCGCATTTGATCTGCCGACAGCGAAAGAAAGAGATGATATTGTCAATAAGATAATAGAGAACGGCGCTATTATTCTCGGCTGCGGCGAAAGAACCATAAGATTTCGACCTTCATTAACAATTTCTACAGATGATATTGACAAGGGAATTGACTGTATAGAGAAATCTCTTAAGTCGCACTACTCCTAAGTTACTTTGTCCTCCGGATCAATATATATTGTTTCAACTCCAATCGGTAATCTCGGTGATATTTCGTTGAGAGCTATTGATATTTTGAAAACTGTAGATTTAATAGCGTGCGAAGACACAAGGCAGACCTCAAAAATCCTTAATCATTATAAAATAAAAAATAAAATGACTCCTTATCATGACCACAACAAGGAATTTAAGACTACTTCGCTGATCGAGTTGATTAAGAAAGGTAATTCGATAGCTCTCGTATCAGATGCCGGTACTCCCGGAATTAGCGATCCGGGTTTTTATCTTATTCGGGAAGCTATTAAAAATGATATTAAAATATCTCCTATTCCCGGTCCGTCAGCGCTTACAGCGGCCACAGTGGCTTCCGGTATGGAAATAGACAGATTCTTGTTTGAAGGATACCTTCCACGGAAAAAGGGTAGACACAAGAGGCTTAAAGAACTTGCGGCTTATAAGGTTACAATAGTAATTTTCGAGGGACCGCATAGAGTTCTTAAATCATTGCGGGATTTGAGAGATACTTTCGGTGATAGAAAGGCGACAATTGGCAGAGAACTGACAAAAGTACATGAGGAATTTATAAGAGGAAGTCTTTCAGACCTTATCGCTAGCTTTAATGAACGCAAACCTAAGGGAGAATTCGTAATTCTCATCGAAGGTAATAAAAAATAAAATGCAGATACCTAAAGACTATAAAAAGAAAATAACAAAAGACGGGTTTAATCCTGTTCATCCGAAATTACAGGAAGCGTACCTAAAGATAATAATACCTCTTGCTGATTTCTTTAAATCCCTGAATATAAATCCAAACGCTCTTACTACTCTGGGAACCATATTTAATATCGTGGGAGCTATATTTTTTGCTTTATCATATCTTCGGATGGGTGGGATGTTTATAGTATTTGGCGCCATTTGCGACACCATAGACGGAAGAATAGCAACACATGGCAATAAAAAAACAAAATTCGGAGCTTTATATGATTCTGTAATGGACAGGTATTCTGAAATTATTATGTTTTTCGGAATTGCAGTTCATTTTGTAAAATCAGATTCATACTGGACATCAGTGGCAATTTTTGCCGCTTTGGGCGGCTCAGTTATGGTCAGCTATGTGAGAGCAAGAGCAGAAGGACTGGGTCTTGAATGCAACGTAGGAATGATGCAGAGGACAGAGCGTATTACTTATATATCCGTGGGCGCGGTAATAGGCGATTTACCGTATGTACATGAGCTCTTCTTGATGTTAGCAATATGGACAATTGCCATATTAGCGAATTATACGGCTGCGCAACGAATGTTTCATCTTTATAAGGCAACAGCTGGCGAAAGAAAGCCCAGCGGAAGTAAACGATAATAATTAGTATAATAAAAATAATTGGTTTTTCAGGAGAATATAGATGCTGAGAGGTGATAAAATTGCCAAGGCAGATGGTAAACTTGGTGTGCTGCTTCCGGGTATGGGGGCAGTGACGACGACTTTCATAGCGGGTGTTGAATCAGTCAGGAAAGGACTGCATCATCCGTTTGGCTCTTTAACCCAAATGGGCACTATCCGACTGGGGAAAAGAACAGATAAATCGGTGCCAATGATAAAAGATTTTGTTCCAATAACCGATTTATCAAATTTGGTATTTGGCGGATGGGATATATTTGAAGAGGATATGTATGCAGCTGCGAAGAATAGTGGTGTATTGAAACCGGATGACCTTGAACCACTTAAAGATTTTCTTTCTTCTATTCATCCTATGAAAGCGGTTTTTGATCAAAAATATGTAAAAAACCTGGAACCTGTTTGGTTTAAAGATTTGGATAATAAATATGACCTTGCTGAAGCATTAAGGCAGGACATAAAAGATTTTAAAGAATCAAATGGATTATCCAGAATGGTTCTGGTTTGGGCGGCAAGTACAGAAGCGTATATCAAAGTTGGTGATGTTCATCAATCTCTTGAATCATTTGAGCAGGGAATGAAAGATAATCACGATGATATAGCGCCAAGCATGCTTTACGCTTGGGCCGCTCTAAAAGAAAAAGTTCCTTTTGCAAACGGGGCGCCGAATTTGACCACAGATATTCCCGCATTGTATGAATTAGCGGATTTAAATAACGTTCCGGTGTCAGGCAAGGACTTCAAGACCGGTCAAACGCTTATGAAAACAATCATCGCTCCGGGATTGAAGGCACGTTTACTCGGACTTAACGGATGGTTTTCCACAAATATTCTTGGTAATCGTGACGGAGAGGTTCTTGATGACCCGGCATCATTTAAGACAAAAGAGGAAAGTAAATTGAGTGTTCTTGAACATATTCTGCAGCCTGACACATATCCTGATTTATATGGGAACTTTTACCATAAGGTAAGGATAAACTATTATCCGCCGCGCGGCGATGATAAGGAAGGTTGGGATAGCATTGATATATTCGGCTGGATGGGGTACCCGATGCAGATAAAAATCAATTTCCTTTGTAGAGACAGTATTCTTGCCGCTCCTTTACTTCTTGACCTTGCATTATTTATGGACCTTGCGAGCAGAGCGGAAATGAGCGGGATTCAGGAATGGTTATCATTCTACTTTAAGAGCCCTCTCGTTGCTCCTGAATTGTATCCCGAACATGACTTATTCATTCAGCAAGCAAAATTGAAGAACACTTTGCGATATATGATGGAAGAGGAACAGATTACGCATCTTGGAATCGAATACTACGAAAAATGACGGATTCTGATAAAATGGGTCTTTTTGTTACATTCGAAGGGATTGACGGTTCAGGTAAGTCCACTCAGGCAAATGCGCTTCTTCGCAAGGTACAGGAGGAGGGCTATAATGCGGTTCTGTTCAGAGAACCGGGAGGGACCCGGATATCCGAGCAAATTCGACAAATCTTACTGAGCACAAAACATTCAGAAATGGATTCATTGACAGAGGTAATGCTTTATTCCGCAGCAAGGGCACAATTAACGGTTGAAATGATACTTCCGGGTCTAAAGGAAAATGATATTGTTATTTGTGACCGATATTTTGATTCCACTACCGCCTATCAAGGCTACGGCAGAGGTATTGATTTAGAATTTGTTGACGCTCTGGTTAAAGAAGCGGCAAAAAAACTTTGGCCGGATGTAACGTTTTTAGTTGATGTAGATGCGGAGCTTGCCGAATCACGTTCCGGAACAATGGGACGCCCGGATAGGTTAGAGTTGGAAACGAAAGAGTTTAAGTTTAGGGTAATAAAAGGATTTAAGGAAATTGCCAAAAGAGAACCTGAAAGAGTTATAATTCTGGATGGAAACGAGAAAGTGGATGCCATAGCCGAAAAAGCTTGGAAGCATATTTCATTGTTGCTTTCAACAAAATTAGAAGCGAAAATTAAATATGGTCAAAATGCGTAAAATAAAGATAATCAGCATTTCCTTTCTGGTAGGTGTATTTATTCTATATACGGGAAGTACTTTACTGCCTTCGCCGGACATATATTCCAAAATTAGCAAAGGATTAAAATTATTCGGTCAGATATATAAACAGGTCAGTACAACTTATGTTGACGAAATAGACCCTGAAACTTTTATTGAAGCCGCCATAAAAGGGATGCTGCAAACCTTAGATCCATATACTACGTACATTTCCAAAGAAAACAGTGGCGATTTAAATATATTAACCACTGGTACATACGGTGGAGTGGGAATTAAACTCGGAATACGCGGAGATACGTTAACAGTTATTTCCCCGATGGAGGGCACACCCGCCGGACGAAGCGGTATACACGCCGGAGATAAAATCGTCAAGATCGACAGTGTTGCATCGTTTGGATTAAAACTTGATGATGCGGCAAATATGATTCGCGGACCTGAAGGAAAAGAAGTCCGCCTGACTATCCTTAGGCATTCTTTTTCAGGACCATTAGAATTCATACTCAAGCGCGAAAAAATAGTTGTGAATGAAATATTATATAGCGGATTTATTAAGGATGGTATCGGCTATCTACGTCTTACAGGGTTTTCGAAAAGCTCAATTAATAAATTTAAAGACACTCTTTTGGAATTGGATGATGAAGGTCTTGACGGTTTAATTGTGGATCTTCGGGATAATCCGGGTGGATTATTAGATGCAGCAGTAAAAATCAGTGATATGTTCATTGAAAAGGGCGAACTGTTAGTTTCTACAAAAGGCAGAATTCGTCAGATGAACAGAGAGCATTATTCCAAAAAAGATCCGCTAATAGATATGGATGTACAATTAATAGTATTGGTAAATGGCGGCTCCGCAAGCGCAAGCGAAATATTTTCGGGAATTATGCAAGACCTTGACAGGGGAATAATCGTAGGTTCCAAGACATTTGGAAAGGGATTGGTACAAACAATTCTTTCAATGCCTTATGATAAAAAGGTAAAAATTACAACAGGAAAGTATTATATCCCCAGCGGCCGGCTAATTCAGAAGGAAGATTACTTTGCAGATGATAAAGTTGTTAAAAGAGATTTTACGGATTCTATCTTCGTGACGTCAAATGGAAGACCTGTTTACGGTAGGGGAGGAATAAAACCTGATTTTCTGATTAAATACCCCAAATCGTCCAACATAATTCCGCATCTCTGGCGTAAAAATATGTTTTACCGGTATTCAACGAATTGGGTATCCAAACACAAGGATGCTTCCTATCCGGTTCTTTTGACTGACATCGATGTAAAAGATTTTATCGATTTTCTGCAAAAATCAAATTTTACTTATAAAAGTGATGTTATTAAGACACATACAAATCTTATAAGCGCCCTTGAATCAGCTAACTACCCCGATGATGTTATAAATAAGGTTAAGAACATAAAATCGGATTTCAGGTCATTTAAGGATGACTTTAACGATGCGGATTATAAAAATATTAAGAGAGTTCTTTCCAGAGAGATCTCTGAAATGTTAGGTAATACAAAAGGTAGATATGAGGCGATATTCAAGAATGACCTGGCAATACTAAAATCATTGGAACTACTTGATGATCTTTTGTTATATAAACAGACTCTTGGATTGATTGATTGACCACTTTTCTATACCAGAATAAATCAATAATTTTAATATGTTTAAGTGTTTGAACCATTTCTTTTATTCTTGACAAGATTGATATAATGAATTACTTTCACGAACTATGGAGATAGCGTCTTTAATGGTTTTTAACGCTAATAAAATGATCGGATTCACGCTAAAAGTGAAACTGAGTTTATTAAATACAGGGCGATTAGCTCAGTTGGTTAGAGTGCTTGCTCGACACGCAAGAAGTCACTGGTTCGAGTCCAGTATCGCCCACGATTATTATGAGTGAAGGGATTGAAATAACATTGCCTGACGGTTCAGTTCATGCCCATACAAAGGGCGTTACGGGCGCTGAAATCGCAAAATCCATCGGCAGTGGATTGGCTAAAGCTGCTCTATCTATCAAGGTAAATGGTGACTTTTACGACCTTGATCGTCCGATATTCGATAGTACAAAAATAGAAATCCTTACGGACAAGAGCGAGGAGGCAAAAACAATTGTCTGGCACAGTACCAGCCATATAATGGCTCAAGCAGTTCAAGAGCTGTTCCCGGGAACCAAAGTAACATTAGGACCTCCTATAAAAGATGGATTTTATTATGATTTCGATACCAAAAAACCGTTCACCGATGATGATTTGGAAATAATCGAGAAAAAAATGAAAGAAATCATCGACGGGAACCACTCATTTAAAAGAGAAACCGTTAAGCGCACCGAGGCTATTAAGCTATTTAAGAAAATGGGAGAAGAGTATAAATTAGAGATTCTTGCAGAGATCGAAGACGACACTGTATCTCTTTATACACAAAATAATTGGACCGACTTATGTCGAGGCCCGCATATCCCGTCAACTAAGGCGATAAAAGCATTCAAGCTGCTTAAAGTCGCCGGATCTTATTGGCGCGGAGATGAGAAACGTCAGCAACTTCAACGGATTTACGGCACTTCATACAGCGACCCGAAAGACTTGGAAACTCATCTCACAATGCTTAAGGAAGCAAAACTAAGAGACCACAGAAAATTGGGAAAAGAGCTTGAACTCTTTGCTTTCCACGATATTGCGCCCGGCGCACCTTTTTGGCTTCCAAACGGAATGATAATCGTCCGTGAATTAGAGAAATTCCTAAGGGAAAAACTCGATGCAGGCGGATATGTTGAGACTTCAACGCCTATATTGGTAAAAAAATCCTTATGGGAGAAATCCGGGCATTGGGAATACTATAAAGATAATATGTTTATAGTTGGTGATGATGATGAAGAGACCTATGCTTTAAAACCGATGAATTGCCCCGAATCAACATACATTTACAGTATGAAAACCCGTTCTTATCGTGACTTACCCATCAGAATAGCCGAAATCGGAAGATTACACAGAAATGAAGTATCCGGTGCGGTGGGAGGGTTATTCAGAGTCAAACAGCTTACGATGGACGATGCTCACCTTTACGTTCTGCCCGAACAGATAACTGAAGAAGTTAACGGCTGTATGAAGCTTATCAAAGAATTTTACGCTGTATTCGGCTTTGAACCCGAGTATTTCTTTTCTACAAAACCAGATAAAGCACTTGGAGACAGTATATTATGGGATAAAGCTGAAGCTGCACTTGAAGAAGCTTTGAAATCTCAGGATGTTGATTATACCACAAACGAGAAAGACGGCGCATTTTACGGTCCGAAAATTGACATTCAAATTAAAGATGCTCTCGGTAGAGCATGGCAATTAGCCACTATTCAGCTGGATTTTGTCCTTCCGGAAAGGTTTGAACTCGAATATATTGATAAAAATGACAGCAGGCAAAGACCGGTGATGATTCACAGAGCGCTTTTCGGTTCCTTTGAAAGATTTATAGGCGTTTTAATAGAACATTTTGCAGGAAACTTCCCCACCTGGCTTTCGCCACTTCAAACGATGGTCATTCCAATTTCCGACAAACACCATGATTACGCTGATAGCATATATAATAAACTTATAGAAAACGGGATAAGAGCGAAATTAGATTCTCGTTCAGAAAAAATGGGCGCAAAAATACGAGAAAGCGAAACACAGAAAATTCCGTATATGCTCATAGTTGGAGATAGGGAAGTAGAAAATAATAGTGTGTCTATAAGAAAACATATTACCGGTGATATTGGCTCAAAATCAATTGACGAATTTATATCGTATATTAAAAGTTCAATATCAGCGAGAAAACTGGAGGACTAATTATAGCTAGAAATAAAGGTGACGATACAAGAATCAATGAGGCTATACAGACCTCAGAGATCAGAGTGGTTGATGAAGATGGTGGCGCATTAGGAGTTATGAATTTACGTGATGCATTGGCTATTGCAGATGAAAGAGGACTTGATCTTGTAGAAATAGCGCCGGAAGGAAAACCACCGGTATGTAAATTGATGGATTATGGGAAATTCAGGTACGAAAAACGGAGGAAAGCCAAAGAGGCAAAGAAGAAACAGCACGTTATCCACGTGAAAGAAGTCCGGTTCAGACCTATGATCGAGGAACACGACTTCCAGACAAAAATTAAACGGGCGAAAAAGTTTTTGGAAGCAAAAAATAAACTGAAGATTACAGTTATGTTTCGTGGCAGAGAGATGACACATTTAGAATTCGGCGATATGCTTATGGATAAGATCGAAAAAGAACTTGAAGAATTGGCTGTAGTGGCGTCAAAACCATCACGGGAAGGAAGATTTATTACAGCCTATTATCTGCCGAAATAAGAATAAAATATAGGAAATATTAATAATGCCAAAAATGAAAAGTCACAGAGGAGCAAAAAAGAGATTCAAAAAAACCTCCTCGGGAAAACTAAAAAGAAAAAAGGCTTATCACAGCCATATTCTTAATAAGAAATCAACCAAAAGAAAACGGAACCTGCGAAAAGCGACATTGGTGAGCAAAGCCGATGCGAAAAGCGTTAGGGGAATGATACTTTAAAAGATATTCAGAGGAGATAGTAAGAAATGCCGAGAACTACCAACGCTGTTCCAAGAAAGAGCAGACATAAAAAAATACTTAAAGCCGCAAAGGGTTACTGGGGCAGCAGAAGCAAACTTTATAAAACCGCAAAAGAAGCTGTTGACAAAGCCTTACAGTATAGCTACTCACATAGAAAAAAACGGAAAGGTGATTTCCGCAGATTGTGGATCGTGCGGATAAATGCAGCAGCACGGCTAAACGGTTTGAGCTATTCTAAATTCGCATCCGGTTTAAAATCAGCGGGAATAACTTTAGACAGAAAGGTTTTAGCTGATATCGCCGTCACTGACCCTGCGGCTTTTACCGTTATATCTGAGCAAGTTAAAAAGGCATCATAAGCTTGTTAATGGATGAATTTACCGGACCTCGATAAGCTTCGAAGGGAATTCGAAGAAGACTTAAGCAAATCTAAAGACACTTCCTCGCTGGAAGAATTGAGGATAAAATATTTGGGCAGAAATGGCGTCCTCACATCCTTAATGTCATCAATAAATGATGTTCCCGCGGATGAAAAGCCTAAATACGGTAAAGCTGTAAATGCGCTCAAGAAGGATTTACTCTCTTTATATAATTCAGCGCTTGAAACTTCTAAATCAAAGAATATCTCCGATTCAAAATCCGAGATAGATTACACCCTTCCGGGCGATGTTTCACTGACAGGACGGAAGCATCCTCTGACGCAGACGTGGGAAGAGATTCTTGATATATTCACAGGAATGGGTTTTGATATCGAGAGAGGACCTGAAGTTGAAACGGAATATTATAATTTTTCAGCGTTGAATTTCCCTGAAAATCATCCTGCCCGTGATATGCAGGATACTTTGTATATTACGGAGAACACGATGCTCAGGACACATACATCACCTGTTCAGATTCGGACAATGCTGTCTCAAAAACCTCCGCTGCGGGTTATCGTACCGGGCCGGGTTTATCGGAATGAGGCGATAAGCGCGCGCAGCTATTGTGTGTTTAATCAAATTGAAGGACTCTATATAGACAAAGGAGTAAGTCTGGCTGATCTAAAGGGTACGCTGATTTATTTTGCAAAACAGTTATTTGGTAACAACGTAAAAACACGTTTCAGAGCAAGTTATTTCCCCTTTACCGAACCGAGCGCGGAAATGGATATTTCCTGCGTTATTTGCAAGGGTAAGGGTTGCGCAGTATGCAAACATTCTGGTTGGGTGGAGTTACTTGGAGCCGGAATGGTCGATCCGAATGTCTTGAGAACTGTTGATTATGATCCCGAAATTTATAGCGGGTTTGCCTGGGGGCTCGGTATTGAAAGAACCGCTATGATGAGGTATGGAATAAACGATATTCGATTTTTCTATGACGGCGATTTACGCTTCTTAGAGCAATTTTAAACGCCATAATGAAAATTTCACTCAATTGGCTTTCTGATTATATTGAACTGGATAACTCCGCTGAAGAGATAGCAGAAATGCTTACAATGGCGGGACTCGAGGTCACTTCAGTATCTTCGGGAGGGGATTATGAGGGGATAGTCGTAGGCGAAGTCGTTGACTGTGTAAAACATCCTAACGCCGACAAGCTGTCGCTTTGCACCCTGAACGTCGGGGAAGATGAAAGCCTATCAATTGTATGCGGCGCACCGAACGTAGAAAAGTCTCAAAAAGTTGCGGTTGCACTTGTAGGCGCAACGCTCCCGGACGGACTTAAAATAAAAAAAGCCAAGATTCGTGGTGAAGAGTCGCGTGGAATGATTTGTTCTGAAAAAGAACTTGGTCTGTCAGATGAAGCTGACGGCATATTAGTTCTTCCGAAATCCTCATTAATCGGTTCGCCATTATCTGATACAATTGAGCCATCCGACACAGTTTTTGAGTTGGATTTAACTCCCAACAGACCTGACGGTTTAAGTCATATAGGTGTGGCGAGAGACCTTTCAGCTATTCTCGGAAAGGATCTGAAATATCCTGAAATTAAATTAAAAGAATCCAACGATAAGACATCTTCTTCCGTCACTTTACAAATTGATGATAAAGAAGGATGTCCGCGGTTTGCTTGCCGTGTAATCAAGGATATTAAAATCAATGAATCTCCGCAATGGCTCAAGCAAAGACTTCAGTCTGTAGGACTGAGAAGTATAAATAATGTTGTGGACGCGGCTAATTATGTGCTGATGGAATTAGGAAACCCTATTCATACGTTCGATTTGGATTTGCTAAAGGATAACAAAATAATTGTTCGCGCTGCCGGCAAAGATGAAGAAGTGACCACTCTGGACGGAACGAAAAGAAAGTTATCTGAGGGAACTGTTTTGGTGTGCGATGCTGAAAAGCCGGTTGGAATTGGTGGTATTATGGGTATGGCAAATTCTGAAGTGACTGATAAGACTGTTAATTTGTTAATCGAATGCGCATATTTTGATCCGGGCAGAATCCGCAGCAGCTCAAAACATCTTGGATTAAGCACAGACGCTTCAAAGAGATTTGAGAGAGGATGCGACCCGAATAACATCGAATTCACTTTAAATAGAATTACATCAATTATTCTTGATACGGCCGGAGGAAATGCGCTTCAGGGTATCGTTGACATCTATCCGGATAAGATTGATAAAATTAAAATTCACGTAAGATATAAACGGGTATGCGATATCATTGGGATGGATATTCCGGAAGATAAGATAAAAGATATTCTTAACAGATTAGAATACGAGACGATCTCTGATGACGAAGAATCTATTACCCTGCTTGCGCCGACATTCAGGCCTGATGTGGAAAGGGAAATTGATATTATTGAGGAGATAGCGCGGATTATCGGTTATGATAATATCCCGCCGTCAGAATACGCCCGTATATCACTTAGCAGAAGTAAAGATTCTACCGAATCATTAAATATCAAACTAAAGAATATATTTGTCGGTCTCGGCTTTACGGAAATTTACACTAATAGTTTGATGCCGCAAAATTTATGGGAATTGGCAGGAGAGGGCGGGGAGCCGGTTAAAATCAGCAACCCGATAAGCCTTGAGATGCAATATCTCAGGTCTTCATTAATGCCGAGATTACTTGAAACGGTTCAATATAATTTCAATCGTCAGAGAGACGGTGTCCGCTTTTTCGAAGATGGAGTGGTAGCCGTAGCGGATGATAAGTCAGAAACAGGCGTAAAAGAAACACACAAATTCGGCGCTATAGTGTCGGGTATTCAATCAGTTCTGAATTGGAGCAATAAACCTGAAAAAGCAGATTTTTTCGTACTAAAAGGATTATTAGAATCTCTATTGTACAGCTGCGGATATGCTCAAGTAACACTTGAACCTTCTTCCAAAGAATATATGGAGGATTCATATACGATTTCTGCTGATAATGTTGAACTTGGAGTTATCGGTGAAATATCCAATGAAGTAATAAAAAAGTTTGACTTAGAAGATAAAGTCTATTATTTTGAACTCAATGTAGACCCCTTATATGTGCAAATAAAAAAAGAGGTTACTTTTTCCGAACCAAGTAAATACCCGCAAATAGAAAGAGATATATCATTTATAGTTGATGATAAAGTCAGTTCGGGAGAATTGATGGGTATTGTCGGAAAAGAAGGTGGCGGTCTATTGGAGAGCAGCCTGATAAGTTCAGTTTATAAGGGAAAACCGCTGGCTGAAGGAGAAAAAAGTATTACTTACAATCTTCGATTTATTTCATACGACAGGACACTCGAAGAGGTAGAGATAGACAGCATTTGTAATAAAATAATGGAAGCAGCCGGAAAGAGCGTAGGCGCAAAAATTAGAGACTAATATAGGAACTTTTTATGGATTCGCATAATTTTAGCATTCTCGAAACAAAAGTAAGGCAAGCGATTGAAGAAATTAATAACCTTAAACAAAAAAATACGGAATTACAGGATAAATTAGATAAATCAGACAGTGGAAATCAGGTAGCGGTATCAGATATTAATGAGAGCAAACAAAACGAACTATTGAATAAAGTAAATGAAATGCTGGAAGTTCTTGATCAGCTTTAATTAAAACCAAATGATAAAAATCTAAAAACGGAACTAATATAAAATGGAAAAATCAGATAGCTTGGTTAAAGTTGATATTTACGGTAAAGAATATACGGTAAAAGGTCAGGCTGATTCAAAATATATAGAAAGCGTCGCAGAATACGTCGATGCTAAGATGAAAGAAGTAGATGCCAATGTTCCATTTGAATCATCCTTACGTGTTGCGATTCTTGCGGCTATGAATATTACTGACGAATTATTCAGCCAAAAATCATCAAAGTCAACTCAGGTTGATGAAGTGGAAGAAAAAGCTAAAGCGCTTGTACAAGAATTGGAAGATACCTTAGAATTTACTCTCTCATCTGACTCATCGTAGCAAATATTATTGATAATATTCAAGCTGCTCAATAACTGAACCGCTCCTCTCAGCGCTTCCATTTTCTTTTTTATGGCGATATCCGCTATGAGAAATGAATGACATATTATGAAATAATATTTTTACTAATAATTGCTGCTATCGGAACCATAACAGGCTGGATAGTATCAGCAAAATATCAATCGAATAAAATCATTGGCGCCAAAGGAACCGCAAAGAGCATTATTGAACAGGCGAATAAAGATGCCGAATCGTTAAAAAAAGAGCAGCTGCTTGAAGCAAAGGAAGAATCCCTAAAATTGAAAAGTGAAGTCGAACAACAACTTCATGAAAAATCCAAAACAATTCAGGAGCGTGAAAACTCATTAAATAAAAGAGAATTAAGTCTGGATAAAAACTCCGAGATAGCTGAACGCAAATCTGTTGCTCTTAATATAATGGAGGAAGATCTTCTCGAGCGAACAAGGATAATGCAAAATAAGGATGAAAAAATATCTCAGCAAATCCAGGAGCAAAACGAGATACTTGTCAACATATCAGGGATGTCTCAGCAGCAGGCAAAAGATTTGCTAATGGAAAATCTTTTAGAAAAAGCAAAAAAAGATTCTGCGAGAAAAGCGAAAGATATTAAAGATGAAGCGGTGCGAAATGCTGTTTTAGAAGCAAAGAAAATAATTGTATCGGCAATCCAACGCAGCGCGTCAGACCATTCATCTGAAATATCCGTATCAGTAGTAAATCTTCCAAGCGATTCAATGAAAGGACGAATAATAGGTCGTGAGGGTAGGAATATAAGGGCGTTTGAGTCTACTACCGGAACCGAACTTATAATTGACGATACTCCTGAAGCAGTTGTTATATCTGCCTTTGATCCTGTAAGAAGAGAAATTGCACGACTCACCCTTGATAATCTTGTTGCTGACGGAAGAATACATCCTGCACGAATCGAAGAAGTATTTGAAAAATCAAAATCGGAAATTGAAGACGTAATGAAATCGGCAGCGGAGAATTCCATTCTTGAATTAAACATCCCGCGGTTGCCGGATGAACTAATGAGGCTGCTTGGTAAAATGAATTATCGAACCAGCTATGGTCAAAATGTCCTTAAGCACAGTATTGAAGTTGGAATGATTGCAGGCCTTATGGCTGCGGAGCTTTCTCTTGATGGACAGATAGCAAAAACAGCCGGTCTTCTCCATGACATAGGGAAAGTTTTGGATAAGGATACATCAGGTCCACATGCGATTACGGGCGGAGAAGTCGTCGGTAAGTATATGGACAACGAAATTATCATTAACGCCGTTTCATCTCATCATGAAGAAGTTGAAATGACACATCCTATTTCTGCTCTCGTTCAATCGGCTGATTCGATAAGCGGCGCTCGCAGAGGAGCGAGGGGCGATACTCTGGAAGCGTATATAAAAAGAATGACGAATCTCGAAGAATTGGTGGAGGAATTCAAAGGTGTAGCGAAATCATACGCGATACAAGCGGGAAGAGAGATAAGAGTCGTTGTGGAAAATGATCTTGTAAACGATGCTGAAATGGATGTTCTTGCAACAGAAATTTCAGATAAGATTCAATCAGAACTCACGTATCCGGGACAAATAAAGGTTGTTCTCATACGCGAACATAGGGCTATTTCGTTTGCTAAATGAGGGTTTGATAAATGGCTGAAATAATAAGCGGCAGAGAAATTGCTAATCAAATACGATCGGAAATCGAAAATGAGATTGCTCGTTTAAAAGAAAAGAATATCATTCCGGGATTGGGAGTAATTCTTGTGGGCAATGATCCCGCTTCCGATACTTATGTTAAAATGAAACAGAAGATGTGTTCAGACCTCGGGATCGTATCCAAAGATTTTCGTCCTGAAGGAAATATTACTCAAGATGAATTACACGCTCTTATTAATGATTTTAACAACGATGATGATATTCATGGTATCCTTGTGCAGCTCCCTCTGCCAAAGCATATTAATGAAAAAGATGCGCTTTCAACTGTCTCTTACGAAAAGGATGTGGATGGTTTTCATCCCATGAACGTCGGTAAGATGACAATTGGAGAAGGTGGATTCGTTCCGGCGACTCCTGCCGGGATAATAGAAATATTGCTCCGAAGCGGAAATAATCCCGAAGGAAAACACGTGGTCATTGTGGGAAGAAGTAGAATTGTCGGAAGACCGCTGCTTAATCTATTGACACAGAAAAGTGAAGGAGGTAATGCAACGGTTACCCTCTGCCATACAAGAACTCCCGACCTGTCAGTTCATACTAAACAGGCTGATATTCTAATCGCAGCAGCAGGAATGCCCGGAATGATCGATGGTTCTATGATCAAGGAAGGCGTAGTAATAATTGATGTAGGTACCAATCGAGTTGAGGATTCATCAAAAAAATCAGGATACCGGTTGGTTGGAGATGTTGATTTTGATTCAGTTGCGGATAAAGCCAAAGCGATTACTCCCGTGCCGGGTGGCGTCGGTCCGATGACTATTATGATGTTAATGAAAAACAGTGTAACAGCAGCCGGGGGCTGGTCATAATTATCTTCATAGAATTAGTTCAACGACCTTATTCCCGTTGAATCTGTTTCATTTAATCTTAAATTTATCTTCAGAATTACGCGCCAGTAGCTCAGCTGGATAGAGTATTGGCTTCCGAAGCCAAGGGTCGCAGGTTCGAATCCTGCCTGGCGTACAAATAGTTTAGATTTCTCAGATAAATATGTGGACGACCTGATAATCATATTCATGACTGCATCTTCTCTTGAAGAAGCCGGTCTCATATCCAATTCATTGTTGGAGAAAAGACTTATTGCTTGCTCCAATATAATAAACGATATGAAATCAACATTTTGGTGGGATGGAAATATCCAGAACGAAAATGAAGTAATGCTTATTGCTAAATCAACGAAATCTCATCTGGATAAAATCATCTCTGAAGTTAAATCCCTGCATAGCTATGACGTTCCTGAAATATTGGCTATTCCGATAGTGGGCGGCAATCCTGATTATCTTGATTGGTTGATTAAAGAAACTGAAAGCGAATGAACTTTAGTGTTCATATTCTCGGTTCAGGTACGTGTGTTCCTCATAAGGATCGGTCTCAATCAGGATACTTAATCAACCTGGATGGCAGGTTTATGCTGTTTGACAGCGGGAGCGGAACTTTGAATAGGATTGCCTCCGTTGGTGTAGATTATAAAACAATCAAAAACGTATTTTATACACATTTACATGTGGATCACGTCACTGATTTATTGCCTTTATTATTTGCGAGAAAACATGACCCGTTATTTAAAGAACCCACCGAGCTAAATGTTTACGGCCCACTTGGTCTTATAGATTATCTTAAGAATTTGGAAGCGATCGGAGGCAGCTGGGTTTACAGTCAGAATTCGTCTATCAATGTTGTTGAATTAAAACCCGGAATGGAAATAGAAATTCACGGCGGTAAAATAATTCCTTATGCAACGTACCATCAACCAAACAGCCTCGGCTACCGGATTGAAACCGTGGATGGAGATCTGTTCAGCTATACGGGCGATACGGAAGCCGGAGATAATCTCTTAGCTCTTTTTGATAATGCCGATCTTGCGATTTCGGAATGCTCATTTCGGGATGAAAACAGGAAAGAGGGGCATTTCACTCCAGCTACTCTCGCAATTATAGCTGAAAAGGCAGCGGTTAAGAAACTTCTGTTAACTCATTTATATCCTGAAATGGATGAAATTGATGTTGTTTCTCTGATAAAACGAAATTTTAATGGTTCTGTTGAAGTGGGTAAAGATTTTAAAGAATATATTATCCGCTGAACCGGTCTGCTTGTAAATCACTTCTATCCTAATTATATTGTCGGGATAAATTAGTTCAATTAATATCTGGTGTATTAATTTGAGGAAGATCGGATATATATTTCCCATTTCGTTTTTAGCGTATCTGCTATTTTTAATTATTATTAACGAAGCACAAATAGATAAATTCCATCGAATAGCAATATTTATTCATTTTTTAAACACGACTATTTGGACGGTAATACTGGCATCTGCCCTGAAATTTTATCTGAAGTACTGGCGAATGCGTCAACGTGGCGGAGCAGCTTTTATTTATTTTATATTGGCAATTGCAGGCGTTACACTTTTGACCAATGAAACCTATATGCTCTTTAACTCTTTATACGGTACGGGCAATATAATGGCTGAAGAAGGCTTTTTTAGTTTACAAGCGCCCTGGCTAATTGCAAAACTTTCGATAACTGTCGGTGGTTTAGGAATAATTTATCTGTTCATACAGGGGCAAATAGACAAAATGTCTTTTCAGTCGTCAACCGATGACCTCACTATGCTTCCTAATAGACGTTACCTTGAAGAATTATTCAAAAGAGAACTTTCAAGAACTAAAAGACATGAACTTTCTATGAGCTGCGCTATGATTGATATAGATTTTTTTAAGGATTTTAATGACACTTACGGTCACCAGACAGGCGACTTTGTTCTGAAGGAAGTAGCAGCCATAATGGATCATGGGAAAAGAGCTCATGATGTTGTGGCGAGATATGGGGGAGAGGAGTTCATTTGGCTCCTCATAAACAGTGAACCGGAATCTTCCTATATGGCATGCGAACGACTCAGGAAAGATATTGAGGAAGCGGAATTCGAATTCAACAATAAACAACTGTCTATTACTATCAGTATAGGCCTATCCTCATTCAACGGAGAAAATGAAGCAACGATAAATTCTCTGATTTACAACGCTGACAGGGCTCTATATAGCGCTAAAAACAGCGGAAGGAACAAATCCATCTCATTCGAAGATTCTGAACTCCCTAAAGAATCAAAGTGATGAGCTCATCCGCAAAACTACATAAAGCGTTATTCTTTTTGGCATTCGTTTTTCTCTTCGGCGTAATCGGTTTTATGAAAATCGAGAATTGGTCTTTCACAGATTCAGTGTATATGACTATAATAACTATCAGTTCAGTTGGGTTTAAAGAAGTTCACCCGTTATCCGAATTGGGTAGGTGGCATGTAATTTTCCTGATTGTTTTTAGTATCGGTACTTTAGCGATTGCGCTGAATTACATCACCTACAGACTGGCTGATACAAAATATTTCTTTAGGAGAAAGATGCAAAAATCTATTAATAAACTCAAAGATCATTATATAATTGCCGGCTATGGAAGGATGGGTAAAATAATCTGCCGGGAACTCAGCAAAAAGAAAGAAAAGTATATTGTCATTGAGCGGAACCCTGATGTGGTGCAGCAGCTTACCGAGAACGGAGTATTTTCTATTCTCGGTGACGTTACCGACGATGGAGTTCTATCATCCGCCGGTTTAGAATACGCAAAAGGACTCCTGACGGTCGTTGATTCGGATGCCGATAATGTTTATTGTACTTTGACGGCGCGTTCCCTTAAGGAAGATTTATTCATTGTCGCTCGCTCTGAAACTGATAGAGGAACGGCTAATCTTCTCAGGTCCGGCGCAAATAAGGTAATTAACCCGTATGATGCGGGTGGACACGCTATGGCTCAAGTATTACTTAAACCGTCAACCGTAGAGCTCATTGAACTAACTACAAACGGTGAAGGTATCGGTCTTGAAATTGACGAAATAATCATAAAAGAAAATTCTTCACTGATCGGCAAAACAATAGCCACATCTAAAATCCGTGACAATTATAATGTGCTGATTGCAGCAATAAAACGCTCTAACGGGAATATAATGTTAAATCCCAGCCCGAATGAGCTGATTACCAAGGGAGATATCCTTTTTGCGCTTGGAGAGCCGGAACAAATTACAAAATTAGAAACTATAGAAAGCGAGAATTAATATGTCAGAGAAAAACAGCCAGCAGCAGGGAATTGAAGCAATAAACCAAAAACTTGGAAAATTAGAAAAACACCTTGATTTGATGCAAGAAAGTATGCGGGATCTAAATGGTGCGGTAGATATGTTAGTTAGATTTTCAATGACCACAAAAGCATTTATGGAATTATCTATATCACAGGGACTTATAGACCCTTATGAATTAAACAGGATAGCATCTAATTATGAACTCTCATATTCCGCTAATTTGAAAGTACCGAAAGAAAGCAATAAATACGGCATTAAAAGTAAAAGATTCACTATATAGAGTATAGAGAGGAGCCGTTGAACGTGATATATATCCCGTTCATAACGACGCATAACATATATTATGTATACCTGGCATAATTAACGTTAAGCCTGCCTTATTACCTAACTACAAAGTTCACTAATTTGTTTTTAATCACAATTTTCTTAACTATCTGCTTACCTTCCACATATTTCTTCACATTGTCAATATTTAGTGCATTTTCCACTAATATATCATCGGTTGAGTCCATATCGATATCAAACGAGCCTCTCAACTTCCCTAATACCTGCACAGCAATTGACGCTTTTTCAGATTTAGCTAGATCTTCATCCCACGATGGCCATTTATGATTGAAAATACTCTCAGAATTGCCGAACATTTGCCAAATCTCCTCTGATAAATGTGGTGCAAACGGCGCAAGTAAGACAATTAATGTTTCAAGATGTTCTTTTTCAGGCTTTTCTACCTTATAAAGATAATTAACGCATTCCATAATCCGGCTGATGGCTGTATTAAAGTTCATTATTTGCAAATCAAGAGTGACCGATTTAATCGTTTTATGCATCATACGATTCATTTCATCGACGGAAATCTCAGATTTTTTACTAACAACATCGCCTCTGCACAATCTCCATACACGATTCAAGAACCGGTAAATACCGAGTATACCGGAATCATTCCAGTCGCATCCCTCGTCATACGGCCCCATAAACATCAGGTACATCCTGAAAGTATCCGACCCGTAATTTATGATAAATGGATCAGGGCTGACAACATTATTTCTCGATTTTGACATCTTTGAACCGTTATTCGTTATAACTCCCTGGTGGAATAAATTTTTAAACGGTTCCGAGAAATTCAGATATCCACCCTCCTTTAGCGCCATACAAACGAAGCGAGAATATAAAAGGTGCAACGTAGCATGGTCTTTCCCGCCCACATATTGATCTACCGGCAACCATTTATCGGTTAATTTGGAATCCCATGGAGCTTCATTATAATTCGGGTCGGTGTATCTCAGGAAATACCACGATGAATCCACAAATGTATCCATTGTATCCACTTCCCTCTTCCCTTTTAAGCCGCATTTCGGACAGTCCACGTTGCTGAATGATTTTGATTCAGCTAAAGGAGATTTATCCAGGCCGATATATTTCTCCAGATCAACATCATCCGGCAGTAATACAGGGAGATCTTCTTCAGGAACAGGAACCATTCCGCATGAATCACAATAAATTATAGGAATCGGCGCTCCCCAATAGCGTTGGCGGGAAATCAGCCAATCTCGCAAGCGGTAATTAATAGTAGCATTGCCGGCGCCCAATTTTTCGAGAGCCTCTGTTATTTTAACTATTCCCTCTTTATAATACAGCCCGTTATACTCGCCCGAGTTGATAAGAATCCCATCCCCGCTGCAAACATCTTTTTCAAGATCCACAGGCTCGCCATCGTATGGTTCAATCACCTGCTTTATCGGAAGTCCGAATTTCGTTGCGAATTCCCAATCTCTTTTATCATGTCCGGGAGTACCGAATATTGCTCCGGAGCCGTAAGTAACTAAGACAAAATCTGATGTCCAGACGGGTATTTTTTCACCTGTGATAGGATTAACGCCGTATGCGCCGGTAAACACTCCCGTCTTCTCCCGGTCAAGAGTGCTTCGCTCTATTTCGGAAGTATTTTTCGCTTTCTCAATATACGCATCAACTTCTTTTCTATTTTCATCGCTGACTATATGCTCGAGAATGTGATGCTCGGGAGCTACAACAATGAATGTAGCCCCGTAAATCGTATCAACCCGCGTGGTGAATATGTTCAGACTTTCTTTTGTGCCGTCTATCTGGAATAACACTGAAGTGCCTTCTGACTTTCCTATCCAGTTTTTCTGCATCAATTTGGTCGATTCAGGCCAATTGATATTAGCGAGACCATCCAATAATTCTTCCGCGTACTTTGTAATTCTGAAAAACCACTGACTCAGGTTTTTTTTCTTTACTTCACTTTCGCATCGCTCGCATTGTCCGTCAATAACTTGCTCATTTGCCAAAACAGTTAAGCACGATGGGCACCAATTAACCGGCGCTTCTTCTTTATATGCCAATCCCATATCAAAAAGTTTCAGGAACAGCCACTGCGTCCACTTATAATATTCGGGATCTGAAGTACTTAAATATTTATCCCAATCATACATAGCACCAATCCTATGCAATTGCTCGGTCATATATTCAATATTTTTCTTGGTGGAAACTGCCGGATGAACTCCGTGTTTTATGGCGTAATTTTCCGCCGGCAGCCCGAACGAATCAAATCCCATCGGTTCGAATACCTTGAATCCCTGCAATTTTTTAAAGCGAGCCCAGCTGTCTGTGGGCCCGTAATTATACCAATGTCCAATATGGAGCTTATCCCCCGATGGATAACTAAACATCACCAAAACATATAATTTATCTTTGTCGTCCGAGAGATCAATATTATGCTGTTTTGATTCAGCCCAGATTTCCTGCCACTTGGTCTCTATTGCTTTATGATCGAAATTATCCGCCATTTCTACAAATATCGTTTTCCTTTAATCGGTAATATTATTTTACTGTTTCAGCAGACCGAATAATAAGTAATATCTATCGGCAAGTCAAGATAAGTGAAGAATATAATGAGAGAAGATTAAAAAATAAAGATAGTAGAATTAAAACTGAGGCTTTTTAGCTGATTACGCTCTGCGATTGACCTGTGTTCTGCGACTTGTAGTTAAGCGTCTGTTGCTATTACTTCTTCGCGGAGGATTTACCCGCCTATCAATAATATTCCGTCGATCGTCAAATTCGATTTTGTCAATATAAAGCCTCCTGTCAAGCGGCATTCTTCGTTCCATTGGTTCCCTGCGTTTATCTTCGCGCCGATCATCCTCCTCCCGCCTATCCGAATCCTTTGCGCGGGAGCGCAGTGTAATGGTATGCCCTATTACCTCAATGCCGTCCAAATTTCTAATAGCCAGTTCTGCTTCTTTATCATTAGGCATATCAACGAAACCGGCAGGAAGACCGCTGATTTTATCTGTCACAATGCGGACACTTTTAACCTTACCGAAAGTCTCAAAAAGATGCTCAAGGTCGTCTTCGGTTAACACTAATGAAAGGTTTCCGACAAAGATCTTCATACTTAATTCGCCCCGATTTTGAGTTAATTGCTTATTGTAAGCTTCACAGCTTAAGCAAGTTTATAGATTAACCATTATGTAATAAAATGCAACAATTATTTTTATGATTC